>OMJU01000034.1 GCA_900299425.1 Candidatus Rokuibacteriota bacterium | reverse complement strand
TCCAGGGCAACGGTTGCTACCGGGACACCATTTGGCATTTGCAGAATTGAGAGTATGCTGTCCCAACCGTCTACTGAGTTACTGGATTTAACGGGTACCCCAATGACCGGCAGAGGTGAAAGTGAGGCCACCATTCCCGGAAGATGAGCCGCTCCACCAGCCCCCGCAATAATTACAGAAATTCCCCGTGTGTGGGCATTTTGCGCGAAATCAAAAAGTTTTTCCGGTGTACGGTGGGCAGAAACAATATCTACTTCCGTCTCAATATCAAATCCTTTTAACACATCAACTGCGGCTTGCATGACCTTTAGGTCACTAGTGCTGCCCATTACAATAGCTACTTTACTCATGATTTGCTTATGACGTTTATGTTGTTTTTAACTTGTTCTGCGATCGATCGTGCCTGCTCCATATCCCTGTGAATTATGGTCACATGTCCCATTTTTCGGAATGGCCGTGTTTCTTTTTTTCCATAAATATGGGGCGTTACTCCCGGTATCGCCAATATTTTCTCTATGTTTTCATAGTACACCGGGCCGGTATGTCCCTCTGCGCCCACTAAGTTAACCATAATTCCTGCGGCCTTGCTAAGCGTGTCTCCCAAAGGCAAGTCAAGTATTGCCCTGAGATGTTGTTCGAATTGGTTGGTATATGAGGCTTCTATACTGTAATGTCCGCTATTGTGGGGTCTAGGTGCAACTTCATTGACCAAAATGTCCCCGGTGCTGGTGGCAAACAATTCAACAGCAAGCAAGCCTTCATGTTTTAGTGCGCGCGACACTTGAAGGGCCACCTCTTGTGCTTTTTGGGCTAAGGATTCTTCAATTCTTGCGGGACAGATCACATATTCCACTTGATTCGCCTCGGGATGAAACTCCATTTCTACCACCGGATAGCTCATCTCCTGACCACTGGGACTTCTAGCCACTATTACAGCCAGTTCATGTGTAAATGGAATGAGTTGCTCAATCACACAAGGGGCTTGTGGTAGATTAAGCAGTACCTCAGGTGATCTCAATATCTGTACTCCTTTACCATCATAACCACCTCGCGCTATTTTCCATACTTGTGGTAGGGCCAAATCGCCCATTTCATAGGCCTTTATGAGCGCATCTCTACTTTCAAAAAGTCTGAATGGTGCAGTCGGGATGTTATGTTTGAGGTAAAAAGACTTCTGTATGCCTTTGTCCTGAATAAAACGTAAGGTTTCTGCTCTTGGATAGGTTTTGACTCCAGAAGTTTCGAGGTCGGATAAAGCCTCGAGATTAACGCCCTCAATTTCTATGGTCAATACATCCAGGTTTTTTCCAAATTCAATGACTGTCTGATAATCCATTAGATCGCCCTGAGTAAAGAAATTACATCCTGTTTTGCAAGGGGCGTCCGGGCTTGGATCCAGGACATGTGTGTTGATGTCCCATTTCTGGGTTTCGGTCAGCAGCATTTTCCCAAGCTGTCCTCCGCCTAGGATTCCAAGTGAAAATTCAGACGAAAAATATCGATCCATGGTGCAAAGTTACAATCTTTGGACCAAAACAATGGCCATAAAATGTACCGAGGTAAAAACTTGTCATTTGACCACCCTTTTCGGTATCTTTGCCCGAGAAAATCAAGGGCTAGCTCCGAAGATATAATTAACAGTAGCATGAAAAATATAGTGTTGTTTGGTCCACCCGGAGCGGGTAAGGGAACACAAGCACAAATTTTAAAAGAACAATTTAATCTAGTGCATATCAGTACAGGAGATGTTTTTCGTAAAAATATCAAAGAACAAACTCCGCTGGGCGCTTTGGCAAAATCATATATGGATCAAGGACACCTCGTTCCTGACCAGGTGACCATTGATATGTTAGCCGCTGAGGTTGAAGCCTGTCCTGATGCTCGAGGATTTATTTTTGACGGTTTTCCCAGAACAGAGGCTCAGGCTGAGGCTCTAGAGGCCCTTATGACTAAAATGCAAAGTCAAATTAATGCTATGGTTGCTTTGGAGGTTGAGGATGAATTACTTGTTCAGCGTCTTTTGTCCCGTGGTAAAGAAAGCGGGCGCGCCGATGACGCCAATGAAACTGTTATTCGCGAACGTATTGCCGAGTACTACCGCAAAACCAATATCTTAAAGCGTTTTTACAAAGGACAAAATAAATATCATGGAGTTAACGGAGTAGGGGCTATTGATGAAATTACGGAGCGACTCACACAAGTTTTTAATGTCCTTTAAACACCCGATATGACCGAAGGGAATTTTGTCGATTACATAAAAATTCACATTGCATCGGGCAAAGGTGGTCAGGGGAGCACGCACCTACGTCGTGAAAAGTTTGTCCCCAAAGGAGGTCCGGATGGAGGTGACGGAGGTCGCGGGGGTCATATCATTTTTCAAGGAAATAAAAACCTTTGGACACTTTATCATTTAAAATTTAAACGTCATTTTAGTGCGGGCCATGGTGGTTCAGGTGGGAAACAAACCAGTACTGGTGCCGATGGACAGGACATTTATGTCGATGTGCCCTTAGGAACAGTAATCAAGGATACAGAAACTGGCGCCGTACTCAAGGAAATAACTCAAGACCAAGAGACCTTTATCGCCGCCAAAGGCGGTAAAGGCGGTATGGGTAACGCCCATTTTAAGTCGGCGACCAATCAGACTCCGCGCTATGCGCAAACTGGTCTTCCTGGAGAGGAGAAAAACCTGACCTTGGAAATGAAAGTTTTGGCTGATGTCGGATTGGTTGGATTTCCTAATGCGGGTAAATCTACATTGCTATCTGTACTTTCTGCAGCTAAACCTAAAATTGCTGATTATCCCTTTACGACCCTTAAACCGAATCTAGGTATTGTGGGATATCGTGATTTTCAATCGTTTGTTATGGCCGATATTCCGGGAATTATTGAAGGGGCCGCCGAGGGTAAAGGTCTGGGGCATTATTTTTTAAGGCATATAGAACGCAACTCGATTCTTTTATTTTTGATACCCGCAGATGCCGATGATTTGCGCAAGGAATACGATATTTTGGTGGATGAACTCCGACGTTATAATCCAGAATTATTGGACAAGCAAAGTATAGTAGCGATTTCTAAAGCCGATTTACTCGATATGGAGCTCAAAATGGAAATGACAGAGCTGCTCAATAAAAGTTTTTGCGACATTCCATTTATGTTTATTTCTTCTGTTGCGCAACAAGGATTGGATGCCCTAAAAGATGCTCTTTGGGAGGCGCTCAATGCCCCTGTAATGGAGTAATCATGCGATTTTCTCATTTTATTCAGGCAATTTTCTCAATGCTCGATCTGTGTGAATCGGGTTTGTTTTTTTCTTATCTTGTAACAAAAAAGTTATGAAACCGTTCCTTATGGGGCTGGTGTTCTCTATGGTACATTATACCTTGACAGCACAGTGCCCTACCGTACCACTTGTTTTAGGAAGTCAAGCCGATATTGATAATTTTTCTATTAATTATCCGAATTGCACAGAGCTTTTGACCCCTTTATACCTCGATGAAGTTGATGGTGAAATCAATAATTTACTCGGACTAAATTCCATTGAATACGCTCAGCTTATCAAAATTCAAAATACGCACATCGAGCACTTATTCGGTTTGGAAAATCTGGCTGGCATTCAAGAGCTTTGGCTCAACAGTAATTATAATTTACTGGATTTTATGGGTTTAGAGTCCGCTACAAATATCGGATTGCTCAACGTCATTGACAACACAGCGATTAATTCTGCATCGGGCTTGGAGGCCCTTACCGAGATAGCGCAGCTTAATTTTTTTGACAATACGAGCCTTACAGATCTCTCGGCATTAACACAAGTCACCCAGCTTAACGGTCTGCGGATCGCTGGAAATAACCTGACAACCCTCGATGGACTGGATAATTTGGTTACGGTAGAAAATGAAATTTTTATTTCGAATGATCAGGTGATAAACTTGGATGTATTTTCTGGTTTGAATGATTTTACAGCATCACTTTTTTTGTGGAATAATCCGCAGTTAACTGATGTTTCTGTTTTTCAGGCGGTGACCCAGCTACAAGATTTGGTTATTGTGGGCTGTGATCAGATTCAAGCTTTTCAAGGTTTTGAAAATCTCACTCAGGTTCAAGGCCTATTTCGATTAGGGTTTAACCCGCAAATGACCGATTTAATGGCCTTTAGTGCATTGCAAAGTGTCGGTTCTCTTGATATTTATGAAAATGATAATCTCACAAGTCTTGACGGTATTGATGGCTTAACCCAGGTAACAGAAGCCGTTTACTTGATGGACAATCCTAGCCTTAGCGATATTGATGCCATACAAAGTGTGGTGCCTACAGGAATTCAACAGGTGGTCATTTCGCGCAACACGAGTCTTACTACCTGTGATAATGATTTTGTTTGTCAAGTTATCTTTGATCCAACAATTAATGAAGAAATTCAAGGTAATGCAAATGGATGCAACTCTGTTCCTCAAGTTGCTGCCCGATGTATACTGGGGCCCCCCGAATCGGTTGAATCATTGTCATTGGATCTTTGGCCGAACCCTGCTGAGTTTGAAATAAATCTTGCATTTCATGGGACAAACTTAACCAACATACGGATTTTTAATACTCAAGGTGCAATGATGTATTCATTACAAAGCTCGGAAATAAGTGACGCTGAGCGGGCTCAAATTAATGTCTCCAATTGGGCATCTGGATTGTATTTTGTTTCCCTGGAAAGCGACCGGGGCATGGCCCATCATAAATTCATCATACAATAGCTATGTCCAAAAGTATTGGCCTGTTCTTGGCTGCGATGCTTTTCTCAATCTTAATCGCCGGGCAGGAGTCTGCGCAACAAGATACTGTATCTGTAAAAAGGATTCAGTCTCTAGTGGCCCAAGGGTACTATAGTAAGGCAAGAATCGCGCTGCTCAAAATGCCTCAAGAATTTAAATCAGGAGCGCAGGCTGCCGAACTTACAGGAGATATTTTTGGAGGTCTGAAACAATGGGATTCGGCCATGATGTATTATGAGCGATTCAAAAAAATGGATCCGAAAAATGCGGCGGGGCATTTCAAATATGGCGGAGCATTGGGGATGAAAGCGCTGGAAAAAAATAAATTGAGTGCCTTGATGTATCTAGATGATATTGAGGCTCATTTTCAAAAGGCTGTTGAGGTCGATCGGACCTATGTTGCGGCGCATTGGGCTCTTATTGAGTATTATTTACAAGTCCCTGGATTTATGGGCGGGGGAGTAGATAGGGCCATGGAACAATCCGACAAACTTTTCGGTGTTTCTCCTGTAGATGGTTGGATGGCCCGCGCAAGGATTGCGGAAAAAGATGAGGATCTTCAGAAGGCCGAGCAGTATTATGACAAGGCGTTACGCGAAGGACAATCACTTTGGACTTACAGAGGAATAATTAGTTTTTACGAGCGCCAAAACCGCTGGGATTCCGCATTCGATAAACTCAACAAAGCAATGACCCAATTCCAGGATTTGAGCCTGAACTATCAATGGGCAAAGATGTCTGTACTCAGCGGTAAGCATGTTGAGCAGGGTTTGACTTACATCAGACAATGTATTGAACCTCAAGCAAAGGTCGAGGGGATTCCGGAACAATGGATTCGCCTGAGGTATGCGCAATTATTGCGTAAGGATGGTCAAAATAAAGCCGCATTGGCCCAAGTCAATCGAGCTCTTGCTTTAGAGGCTGATTTTGCGCAGGCCTTACAGGAGCAGAAGGATTTGAAAAAATTATTGAACTGATCTAAATGTTGCGTCATAAAGGCCTTTTGTATCTTTAGCCTTTGGAATTAAAAATTTATATTTAATGAGGGTCCATTTTATCGCCATTGGGGGTAGTGCAATGCACAATTTAGCGCTCGCATTGGCCAATCAAGGCGCAATAGTAACAGGGAGTGATGATGCCATTTTTGAGCCCTCCAAAAGTCGACTAGAGGCTCGAGGATTACTTCCAGAAAACTTAGGTTGGTATCCCGAGCGAATTACCCAAGACATTGAGGCAGTCATATTAGGAATGCATGCCAAAGTAGACAATCCTGAATTGCTCAAGGCACAAGAATTAGGGCTTACCATTTATTCATACCCAGAGTATTTGTTTGCTCATGGTAAAAACAAAACTAGAGTTGTGATCGGTGGTTCTCACGGGAAAACCACGATTACATCCATGATTTTACACGTGCTTGGCTATCATGATCGGCCCTTAGATTTTATGGTAGGGGCACAACTCGAAGGGTTTGACACTATGGTTCATCTTACCTCAGAAAATGAATTTATGCTCATGGAAGGCGATGAGTATTTGTCTTCCCCAATTGACCGCAGACCAAAGTTTCATCTTTATGCACCAAATATTGCTTTAATAAGTGGCATTGCCTGGGATCATATTAATGTCTTCCCCAGTTTCAAGCAGTACTGTGAGCAGTTTTCCATTTTTATTGATAAGATTGTTCCTGGAGGTACTCTGGTCTATAATCAGGAGGATGAAGTGGTTAAATCTTTGGTGGAACAATCGACTCATCCCATTAAGAAAATACCATATCATGTCCCTGAGCACAACATTCATCAGGGCATTACCTATCTCGAGACTCCGGAAGGCCCAATGCCTGTGGAAGTATTTGGCGCTCATAACTTAAGCAACCTTGAAGGGGCACGTTGGATTTGTCAATTGATGGGCATTGACTCAAATGACTTTTACGAAGCTATAGGCTCCTTCAAAGGGGCGAGTAAACGACTTGAGCGCTTAGTCCATAAAAAGGATTACATTGTTTACAAAGACTTTGCTCATGCGCCTAGCAAAGTAAGTGCCACTGTAGCAGCGGTGCGCAAGCAGTACCCTGAGCACAAACTTGTTGCTTGCCTGGAATTGCACACTTACAGTAGTCTGAATCAAGATTTTATCGGTCAGTATAAAAACTCTCTTGATAAAGCCAATGAAGCTGTTGTGTTTTATCAGCCTGAGACCTTAGTTTTAAAAAACAGACCGCCAATTCCGCCAGAGATGATACAAGCCGCATTTGGGCGTCAGGATCTGAAGTTGATGACTACTTCACAAGAATTAGAAAGTCATATCGATGCATTAACGCACCGTCCTTTGGTTTTGCTCCTCATGAGTAGCGGTAATTACGGAGGACTGGATTTAAAGCGGATTTTCGGCTAATTTTTAAATTCTAAGGGGTCAATTTATGAAACCTCAGTGCCATTGACTTTAAAACATGTTGATTTGTAAGTAGCTCTCCTGCTTTTAAATAAATCAATATGATCCGTCCACAAGACTCCATCTGGCAAGAGGGGTTTGAATCCTTGTCTACTTCAGAACTCCTTGCGCTACTCATTAAAGGAAGTTCACCTCATTGGCATGCCGAATTGCTCGGCGCTCAGCTCATGGCCAAAGTCGGTCAAAATCTGGCTACTTTAGAACGCACTTCCCTGGCTGAATTAACCGCAATTAAAGGAATAGGGCGTGCAAAAGCACTCTCTATTTTGGCTGCTTTTGAATTGGGACGTCGCCGCAGACACGATTCAAGACGTATTACTCAAAAAATGGAGTCGAGCCGCTGCGTATATGAATTTATACGCCCGAGTTTAAGTCATTTAGACCACGAAGAATTTTGGGTGCTTTTTCTCATTGCGGCTCATGGAT
>OMJU01000033.1 GCA_900299425.1 Candidatus Rokuibacteriota bacterium | reverse complement strand
TAGTGGCCATACTTGGAGGCCAAGAGACCATCAGAGATTTCATTGCTTTTCCAAAAAATAATGCGGGACGCGATGTGATGATTGATGCGCCTGCGCCTATTGATCAAGACCAACTCAATGAACTGAATTTGAGTATTGATCTAAAGCAGTAAAACGCTTTTAAGCCTGCCCATGGGAACCACAAATAAATCTTTGCTTACCAAGTTCCTGATCTGGCGGATCAAACACATCTCACAAAAGCAATTTGTACTGATCCTGAGTATGGTGGTGGGGCTGCTCTCCGGGCTGGGTGCAGTGCTGATAAAAAACTTCACTTACCTGATCCAAAGTTTACTCGAGGGACGATTGATCAGTAATTATCACAGTGCTTTTTATTTTGTATTTCCCTTGATTGGAGTCCTTTTGACTGCACTATTCATGCGCTATGTCTTAAGGCATACAGTAAGTCATGGAATACCTTCTACCCTTTACGCTATTTCAAAGAAAAAAGGCGTTATCCGACGATTTCAAATGTTTGGGAGTCTCATCGCCGCACCCATCACTGTGGGTTTTGGGGGTTCTGTTGGACTAGAGGGACCTACAGTTGCCACAGGTGCCGCTTTGAGTTCTAATTTGGCCCGCCTACTGCATCTGAACCAGGCTACGCGCACCTTGTTAATCGGTTGTGCAGCCGCTGGAGCAATGTCCTCGATCTTTAAAGCCCCTATAGCCGCTATTATTTTTGCCATTGAAGTCTTCAGTCTGGATCTCACTTTAATGTCCCTAGTGCCCTTACTTTTGGCCTCGGTTACAGCCATTATAACCTCATATTTTTTCTTTGGAAAAGATATACTATTGCCCTTTACTGTGGTCGATGCCTTTAGTATTGGCGACATTCCATTTTATTTGATTCTGGCTTTAGTGGCTGGCTTAGTCTCTATTTACTTTACAAATACCTATGAATGGATCCAAAAAAAGTTCGACGCTATTCAAAATAAATGGCAACGCATGCTCTTGGGCGGGACCCTTATTGGTGTATTGGTTTATTGCATTCCGCCACTTTATGGCGAAGGCTTTGATGTGATCAACAATCTGGTTCAGGGCAATGCTAATTTGGCCCTAGAAAATAATTTATTTCGAGCCTCAACAGAGAGCATTTATGTCACTTTAGGCCTGTTAATAGGATTAGTGGTGTTCAAGATAATCGCCAGTGCTTTGACCTTTGGCGCAGGCGGTGTAGGAGGGATTTTTGCGCCTACTCTTTTCATGGGCAGTATTATGGGATATACTGTAGCCCTGATTCTGCGCACTGTTGGGTTTGACCCTGCAAACATTTCGATCAGCAATTTTACATTGGTGGGAATGGCAGGTCTTATGGCAGGCGTACTACACGCCCCTTTGACCGCTATATTTTTAATCGCTGAACTCACCGGGGGCTATTCCCTATTTATTCCGTTAATGATTACGGCCGCCCTGGCTTATTCGATAACAAAATACGTGCATCCACATTCGGTGTACACCATGGAATTAGGGCGTAAAGGAGAGCTCATCACCCACAATAAAGACCATGCAGTATTGACCCTGATGGATTTAGAATCTGTTGTGGAGCGCAATTTTGTTGCCCTAGAACCCGAAATGCCTTTAGGCGATATTGTTTCCAAAGGTATCGTTAAGTCCAATAGAAATATTTTTCCCGTGGTCACCCCAGATAGCGGACAACTCCTGGGAATTATTTTATTAGACGATTTGAGGCCCGTAATGTTTGAGCGACAACTCTACCAGGAAATTAGCGCCCGCGATTTAATGCAGGATCCCTTGAGTGTGGTTGAATTAGAGCAGGATCGCATGACCGATGTGATGAAAAAATTTCAAGATACCGGGGCTTGGAACCTACCTGTAGTTAAATCCGGGATCTATCATGGCTTTGTCTCAAAATCTAAACTCCTAACTGTATACCGCCGTAAACTCATTGATTTTTCTGGAGCCTCATGAAATATTTTCTCTACATCATATTTTTACTCATTGTAACGAGTGTTAGTTTTGGCTTTTACTGCCAAAGCTATGGTGAACCTATGGCCGAGCCTCTTATTGGTGGAGGCATCGCTGGGTTATTTTTTGTCTGGATGCCGCTTTTTATTTACCATCGTTGGAAAAATAGATCGATTCAAGACTATATGTTGACTAAAGAAAACATAGAGCAAATGAATCGTTACAAGGGAGATGAAAATAAATAAGAAGACTGCTACAAAAACCTCAGTGTCCTGCAATTAGCCTATTTATCAGTACGTTTTCAGTACGTAATTAACTGATTTTCACAAAAATTTTACATAGAATTAATCTTTGGGAGCATAAATAGACTACCTTTGAGGACTTATTTAATTTTTTTATTTATTGCTATGGAAGGAACAGTTAAGTTTTTTAACGAATCTAAGGGGTACGGATTCATCACGAACAGCGACACAGGCAAAGACATCTTTGTACACGTTACTGGTTTGAATGGAGAAGCCCTTAATGAAGGCGACAAAGTGGAATACGAGGAGCAAGAGGGAAGAAAAGGCATGGTAGCCGCTAAAGTTCGCGTTCTACACGACTAATCCGCAACAAACCAAGACTGAATAAACCCCGAGAAATCTCGGGGTTTTTTTATGTGCATACTTTGTGCAAGACAGATGTAAGACCTGCCAAAATCAGCCCCCTACTGCTACTGCGCCCATACAGCGAAAATTTACTATCCGCGTCGTTTATTTTTGAAAAAATCATCAAGTATGGCACCACACTCTTGGGCTAATACTCCAGACTTAACTAATGTTTTTGGATGCATTTGAGTCCCAAGGGCCAAATATCCGCGTTTAGGATCACTGGCGCCATAGACAACCTCAGAAATTTGACTCCAAAAAAGGGCTCCAGCACACATTTGACAAGGCTCAAGAGTGACATATAAGGTGCACTTATGCAGGTATTTACCCCCGATAAAATGGGCGGCCGAGGTAATGGCCTGCATTTCAGCATGCGCAGTAACATCGTTTAGCGCCTGAGTACGATTGAAGGCGCGCGCAATGATACGGCCCTGGGCCACTACAACCGCTCCAACAGGGACTTCGTCTGCCTCTAGTGCTCTGTGGGCCTCTTCTAAGGCCTTGCGCATAAAATATTCGTGATCTTGCATATTCAGTGCGATTCCTTCGGTTTAGTCTTGTTGGAACTAAAGGTACAAATAAAGCACTAAGGCTGTGCAGACAAGTGAATAACCGTATCTTTGAACTATGAATAAATCGATTTTAGCGCAAATTAATTCTCCTGAGGATCTCAAAGGGTTGAGCCTAACTGAAATGGATCAACTCTCAGAGGAATTACGCCGTTTTATTATCGATATCGTCGCCATTAAAGAAGGTCATTTAGGGGCAAGTCTCGGTGTTATTGAACTCACCATCGCCCTACATTATGTCTTCAATACCCCAGAAGACTTATTAGTTTGGGATGTAGGACACCAAGCCTATGGGCATAAAATCCTGACTGGTCGGCGCGATAAATTCCATTCTAATCGTCAACTGGGAGGCCTCAGTGGTTTTCCATCCCGCAAAGAAAGTCCCTATGACACCTTCGGGGTAGGCCACAGCAGCACAGCGATTTCAGCGGCATTGGGTATGGCACTTGCCAGTGCGAAAGACGGCATATTTGACCGACAACATATCGCCGTAGTGGGCGATGCGAGCATTGCCAGCGGTATGGCTTTTGAAGCCTTGAACCACGCGGGTGTTACAAAAGCCAATCTATTGATTATACTGAACGATAACGCTATTGGTATCGACCCAAGTGTAGGCGCCTTTAAAGAATATCTTACCAGGAAAAAAGAAGCCAAATCTCAAACAGGGCAGGATAATTTATTCCGCGCGTTGAATTTCCATTACAGCGGACCCGTAGACGGTCATAATCTGGACGAACTGATTGACGCGCTTAATCAAATGAAATCCATTGCAGGTCCAAAAGTCCTGCACGTGGTCACAACCAAAGGCAAAGGGCTCAAACAAGCCGAGCAAGACCAAGTCACTTATCACGCGCCTGGGCAATTCGACCCGAAAACTGGTGAGCGTATTGCAGGAGTAAACAAAGTGCTGCCGCCAAAGTACCAAGATGTTTTCGGTCATACCTTGGTGGCCTTAGCCCGAGAAAACAAAAATATTTTTGGGATTACTCCAGCCATGCCTACCGGCTCTTCTCTGCGCTATATGATGGAGGCCTTCCCAGATCGGGCCATTGATGTAGGCATAGCAGAGCAGCATGCCGTAACCCTGTCCGCAGGATTAGCGACCCAGGGCAAAGTGGTCTTTTGTGCTATTTATGCCACCTTTTTTCAAAGGGCCTATGATCAAGTCATTCACGATGTTTGTCTGCAAAATTTACCCGTAGTTTTTTGTCTTGATCGTGCGGGCATTGTGGGTGAAGATGGAGCAACACATCACGGAATTTACGATTTCGCCTCACTGAGACCGATCCCCAACCTTATTATTTTTGCACCGCGCAATGCAGCTGCATTGCGCAACATTATGTTTACTGCACAAACTGGGCTATCTCATCCTATTGCCATAAGATATCCCAGAGGCCGTGGCCGTCTTATAAACTGGGAAACGCCCATGGAGCCCATTGAAATTGGCACCGCAGAGGTACTAAAAAAAGGATCGGATATCGCTGTTTTATCCCTTGGGACTATTGCCGATGTAGTAACGGATGCTTTGGACTTATTGGATAATACGGAAATGGTAACCCATGTGGACATGCGCTTTTTAAAACCATTAGATCAGGGCTTGTTGCATGAGTTGTGTAAAAATCATAAGGCCATAATCACTGTTGAAGACGGCAGCTTAATGGGCGGGCTTTCAAGTGCCATTGCCGAGTTTGTGACAATCAATGGGTATTCAATTTTGCTCAAAAGTCATGGGGTTCCTGATCAATTTGTGCCACATGGCAAGCCAAATGAACTTTACGCCTTATGTGGTCTTTCGCCTAAGGCCATTGCCTATAGTATACAATCGATACTGACTGTCTAAAATCAAGAAATTAGCCGATTTGTTCAGATCATATAGGCCCTTTACACGCGGGTATAAATGGGGTGTACATCATGGGTTTGACTGCGAAAAATATTAGCTTTGCCCAAGACTAAGGAAGAAAATCAGCAAAAAAAAGTGCCCCGAATGGGGCACTTTTTTATTTCAATAATTAGTCAAAACGCATGTGTTTAGCGCATGATCAACTTACTGGTATGGGTATAATTGTTCCCTTGAATACGCACTAAATAAATACCACTGCTGAGCATTGAGGCATCTACTTGAGTTTGGTTGCCTAATTCAAGCGTCTGTGACCATACAGTACGACCATTGATGTCCACAATTGACACCTTAACACTGCCTACGTCAACTTTCGAGTGAATGTTAATGGCTCCATAATTTGGATTTGGATAGATGCTAAAGTTATTGTCGTAATTATTGTCTCCGGTAGAAAGGTTACAATCTGAAGGAATGTCAAATGCTTCAACCTGGTCAGTACGATTAAAGGCACTTCCTTGTGAAGCGCTAAACCCGACACCACGACGGGCAAAGGCTTCCCAGATCAAACAACGGTGTAAGCCGCCATGGGTTAACTCATCGGCCTCGAGGATGGCATCACGCCCATCGATAAATCCTGGAGAACAGTTTTGAAGTTTCATTCCGTCCATGACGAGTTGGAACGCAATGTTGTTTCCTCCCGTGCCGTAAACAAGATCAGCATCAAAGCCATAAAGATCAATAAGATCCCAGGTCATTTCCCATAGAGCAGTAGCCCAAACGAATCCAATACCATGCGGTTGGGACACATTAAAGTTTGTGTCATCGTAAGTATAGTTGTTGACCGCAAAATTTGTCGTGTAGGGTGCCTCCCGGATACCATTCGGATTACCTGACGCATAAGCAGCGAGACCACGAACATCTGTGCGCTGATCCCCTGCTTGCATGGTCATGATAAGACCTAAATAATCACTCCAACCTTCACCCATTTGATCGGCATTACCCAAACAGCTAGTATTTACCGCACCTCCAGTGAGTCGGTTTGAAACACCATGCGCATACTCATGAGCGATAATTTCATTATCCAAATCACCATCTACTGAGGGAGGCACTGCACCTCCATCGATGGTACCATTAACGGGGTTTCCGGCAAGTAACTCTGTAAATATCGGTTCTCCGATTACATCAGTGACCATAAATAAAGGAATTGTTACTTGGGCTCCAACAGCTCCAGGAGCCATTATTACTGGATCTCCAGGGACGTTATTAACCATAATCACCGCCACAGCCCCTTCGTTTTGAGCGGCAAGTGCTTTAAAGCCAAATTCGCATTCGCCGCGACGAATCACTACGATCTTACCATCCAAAGATGGGCCATTTGTTATTGTATCACAGGCATCTTGAGGATCCGTTGAAGTACCACCTGAATTGTCGTCTTCCACCGCTACCAAATCCTCAGTCAATGGTGGTATCGGCATTGGCGCACCAAAGTTTGCTGGTACACCAGGATAGACTCCGGCAAGAGGTCCATTATTAATCGTCAACAAATTAATCGGTCCTGAACTGCTGGTCCAAATAAACATCTGCATGCGTGGATTCCCGCCATCTGGGGGGGTCGCAAAATTTGCATTGTTGGTTCCAGAACCGTCTTGAGCATCAGCGTTTACAGAATCAGAAGCGTTTCCCGGGTTGCCGTAATTGTTTTCTTGGAAGTTTCCACTTTCCTCATCAAATCCGTATGGATAGGTGAAGTCGTGAATAATGTTGTTCCAATAGAATAGGTTTACAGTTGCTGCGTCCGTAAAATTAGCTGGGTCTTGTGGTAAATTATAAGGAAAGTCAAAGGTTAAAGTAGCACCGCCTTCTGGAGAAGCTCCTGTTCCGTTATTCCCATCAATATCCTCCTGGGCATATACGTTATTTCCACGAGTGTAGGTATACTCTGGCCCTGCCACACCATCTGTGTCATGCCATCCAAATGGAGACGTCGCAGGATCCGCAGGATTTACCACTAACTCATCGGCACCGTCAAGAGGGCTGCTGAATGGAATCGGAAAAACGCGATACGCATTGCCCCCTGCTGCAGGAGCGAAAGTTCTTGTTTGCTCTGCAAAAAGAACACTCTCACCATTACTGTGCTCGTGACTGCCTTGACCGAAATCACAATGCAATACCCAATCGTGTGTGTCTAAGATGGCTCCAATTTGGGCGTCAACACGAACACTGTAATAATGAGTCGAGTCCAAAAGATAAATACTTAAGTCCCAAGCCAGACGATATTGCTCGTTTTGAGTTTTTTGAAATACTAATGCTACTGGGATATCATTTTGTGACAGATCAGCTGCGCGGAACACATAATTGTTGCCCTGTTCTGACAACATTTCAATATTGCCAGCACTCAGGCCAAAAGATTGCGCTGCTTTCAGAACAGCAGTTTGAGCCCCAATCGCGGGTGAAGTGCCATTAATTTTACCCGCCAAATCAGTAACAAAGCCCAAACGTGCAGAATAAACCTGCCCGTCTTTGATGGCAAAACGCGAAGTAGAATTATGCACTTCAATGCCAGCTAAGGATTGATTAACGTAAGCCATTTGAACACGCATGCTCTTTGAATAGCTCGTGGATTTAAGCACCGGTGCATTGACATCTTCTTGAGTCAAATTAAGTGCAGAACGTTGTGAAGACAAATAGTCTTTGATGACATTTAAATCATCTTGGGCTAGAGCCGTATTGATACTCAAAAGGCCCCCTAAGCATAGAAGTAATAATTTTTTCATTGATGGATTTTTATCGATTGCCTAAGATACACTTTTAGGTTTTAAAAAATGAATTGCCTAGGTTAAATTCAAACAACTTTACCCCTTAATCGACCACTCAAAGCCATGGCATTGCTGTCGGTGAGGCGAGAAACAAAGTGGCTCATTTCCAAAAGCACCTCATAAACAGTACTTTGCGGATCAATCTCGAGTCCTGATTCTTGCATGAGGAGTTGATCAAAAAATCTGGGTGACTGATTTTTCGTGTTTATGGCCGCGGGGATGTAAGCACTTAAAATATCGGTTAGCATTCTATGACCGGCCAACTCCTTGCGCAATACCTCGGGATGCTCGTAAATCCGTTCTTTGCTCACCTTTAAAATATCATTAATCTGAGCCTTAAACTGACTTTGGGACATTAAAGAATGCTCCATTTTTCCAGTAAGCAACAATGCCTCATGCGTTAAAAACAGTTCGCTCGCCTCTTGAATGAGTCGACTGATGGCTAATGAACGCAAATAAGCCAAGCGATCTGAGGGCTTGCTGAGTTTGCTGTATTTTTCTGTTTGTATGCTGTCCTTAACCAAGCGCAGCAAAAACTCCAGGGCGACATCCTCTGAAATCCAACCCAGATTGATGCCATCCTCAAAGTCAATAATGGTATAGCAAATATCATCTGCGGCCTCGACCAGATAAGCCAAGGGGTGTCTGGCAAAGCGTCCTGAATCCAGTTTGATCAGCCCCAACTCTAAAGCCACTTCTTCAAAAAATGACTGATCTTGACTGAAGTATCCGTACTTCTTATCCGCACAATGCGGCGTAGGTTTTTTGGGTAAAGAGCCTTTAGGATATTTCATAAAAGCCCCCAAAGTGGCGTAAGATAAACGCAAACCTCCATCGACACCATCCCTTGATTGGGTGAGCATTTTAAAACCATTGGCATTGCCTTCAAAATCGCAAAGGTCCTGGTACTGGGATGGGGTCATTTCTTTGGCATATTGCTTGCCCGGCCCTGACTTAAAGAAATCACCAATAGCCTTTTCACCACTGTGACCAAAAGGCGGGTTGCCAATATCGTGTGCCAGAGCCGCAGCGGCGACCACAGCGCCAAAGTCATTAGCCTGATATCCATGTATAGAATTCAAATGAGGATGCCGCTCTAAAAGTGCTCGGCCTGCTGTTCGCCCTAAGGATCGCCCTACCACTGAAACCTCCAAGCTGTGGGTCAATCGCGTATGGACAAAGGAATTTTTAGATAAAGGAATTACCTGGGTCTTGTCCTGTAGACTCCTAAAATGAGAGGAAAATATGATTCTATCATAGTCTACTTCAAAGCCCAAGCGTGTTTCATCCTGTTCTATGCGCAGTCGCTTGTGCTGATCGCCCTGTCTTTTTAAGGACATGAGTTGTTCCCAGGTCATCATCTGTGTTTTCTAGGCTAAAATTATACTCTGCCAAGATAGTTTTTTTGGGTCATTATAAGAAACCTCAGCGCACAGTTAACAAAGCAGCTGTTCATAACATTGAGGTAACCTTTATGTGATGCAATCATAATTTGCCGATAACCTCGAGGTTACATTCGAGGGTCATCTTTGCAGCGAGTATTTAAAACACACAATGAGAAAAATTTTAACCACGACATTAGTTAGTCTAATGTCATTGATTGCTGTTGGGCAAACAACAGGATCGATTGTCGGATTGTTGACCGACAAAGAATTCAACAATGAACCATTGGCCTTCGCTAATGTAATTATCAAGGATCAGAATAAAGGAACGACTTCTGACTTTGACGGTTTGTATGCCTTGGAAGATCTTCCTGTGGGCACTTATACTATTGTCTACAGTTTTGTCGGCTATGAAACGGTAGAAATAGAAAATATTGTGGTGGAGGAAGACAAGGTCACCACGGTCAATGTCCCAATGGGAGCAAGTGCGGCGACTTTGGAAGAGGTCGTCATTACCACCACAGTGCGCAAAGAAAGTGAAGTGGCGCTGCTACTAGAACAGAAAAACGCGGTAACTCAAAAAACAGCGATTGGGGCCCAAGAGCTTTCCCGAAAAGGTGTCGGTGACGCAGCGACTGCTGTTTCAAAAGTTACGGGGATATCGAAGCAAGAAGAAGGCTCTGGTAATATTTTTGTGCGTGGACTCGGGGATCGTTACAATGTAACTACGCTCAATGGGCTTCCACTCCCATCGGATGATCCAGCACGCAAAAACATCAACCTGAGTATTTTCAGCACCGACATCGTAGAAAATATCGGTATTGACAAGACGTTCAACCCGCAGCAGTACGCAGATTTTGCTGGGGCAAACATCAATATTGACTCCAAAAATGCTATGGCTGACGGAATTATCTCGGTGAGCCTAGATTCAGGTTTCAATACCATTACCCAAAGTCAAGATCAATTCTATCGTACTGATGGACCAGACAATTACGGGTTTTACGACATCAATTATCCTGCATTCCCACTGAACAATTACAACTTTGCCACGAGTTGGGATCGTGTGGCCGCTGATGCTCCAGCCAACCTTGGCTTGACCCTTCAAGGCGGAGATAGCTTTCAGTTAGGAGAAGACACCAAACTCAATATATTCGGAGTTGGGGCACACAGCAATCAATTTCAATACCGCGAGGGGATCTCTCGTGGAGGAGTTGAAGTGAGCGGAATCCCGAATGCTGATTTTGATTATGTGAATTATCAGTACAGCACCAATACGACACTTATGGGTGATGTCGGAATCAAACACAAAAATCTAAATGTCAATTATAGTGGACTCTTACTCAACACCTCTAACGAGCAACAACTCGAGAATTACGGGGTGATCGATAAAGATGACGACGCTTCTCAAGGAGGCGGGTTCATTCAACGTGCCGTGTTTACAAGAACCAGTCTTATTGTCAATCAATTGCACGCAGACTTTGAAGTTAGTGAGCGCATAAATCTTAGTGCCTCCGGTTCTTATAGTTTCTTGCAAAGTGCGGAGCCTAATCGTAGACAAGTCACTTTGGTCCCACAAGACTTGGATGAGCCAGACGGGCCAAAATCTTTTGAGTTTGTTTCTGCTTCTTCGAGTAACCACAGATTCTATGCAGATTTGTACGAGGAAGAAATCGCGAGTGCCTTTGAAACTTCCATAAAATTATTCAAAAACCAGGAAGACGAATTTGACGGCAAGCTTGACTTAGGATTCAGTTCACGCAACAAAGAGGTAGACTTTTC
>OMJU01000032.1 GCA_900299425.1 Candidatus Rokuibacteriota bacterium | reverse complement strand
TTATTGGTTATCGTAACGGCCAAAGAATCACCGCGCGGGCTGACCTTTGAAATTTTAAAATCATTCGAACTGCGCTGTGCGATAAAACTATTAAAATACCAGGACAGGTCTTGATCTTCGCCATTTAATATTTGCTCAAGTTGTTGCGGATTTAAAAATTTTAAATTACCGGACCATAATTTTTTCAGTAGCTGTTTTAAGGTATCGGCCCCCAAATATTGTTTCAACAACTGCATGTGTACACCAGCCAAATACTCATTGCTGATTTTTGCATTGAAATTGATTAACTGATCCTTAGGCGTATTTAAGGATTGGTGCACGTTATTGCGGGCTCCATTTAGATAGACTAATCGGTATTGTGCGTTAAAATCTAAGGTGCTCAATCTGGACCATTTCACGATAGGCCAGCGGCTGATGCTGCCCAAGAGTTTTTGGTTGGGAAAGTAACGCTCCACATATTCCTGAAGTAAATGGATTTGAAGTCCAGCGCGAATCCAATAATCTTCACGCAGGTCGATTGATAAAGTACGCTTTAAGTACTGATTGACTATTAGTTTTAAAAATGCTAACTCCTGATCAAAGCCTGCCTGAAAGGGATTGAAAAAATCTGGTAATTGATTCAATCCATAAACAGGATTGAGCTTGTATTGACGAGTGTCTATCAATAAGGTCTCTGATTGAAGAGGCCCAATTTGCTCATTTAAAAATGTATCGATACGCTCTAGCTGAAATTGCCTTATCTCCGGGGTGCTTTTTTTTAAATCAAAATCTGTAATGATATTGAAGTGCTCGGTTTGATATCGCTGAAATTCAGATTTGTGAAACCAGTATAGGGGCACAACATCTTGCCTTTTCCCTCTGTAGTTCACCCGAATGAATCGGGTAGAATTTGGGGTACTAGAATCATTAAATTCTGCACTTATGGAGTCTAAATCTGTTTTGAATTGTAAATGTGTAGGATACTGAAACTGCGCCTCTAAGGTCAAAGGAGCCATGACAAAGTCATCAAGATTTTTATGGCTGTGCACCACCCATGAGGTGTTGTGGGCCGCTGGTGTAATCCACCAATATTTTATATGGTAATTACCTTTGTTATCTACCCCAAAACGGGTGTATTTATCTTTAGGAATTTTTACCCGGTAGTTAATCTTCATCGTAACACTGTCCTGAGGCATCAATGTTTGGGCTAATTTTAATTGAATTTGATCAATTACAGGCCGGAAATAGTCTGCATTGATTCCATTGACAGTCCAATCTTCAATAATAGTACGACCGCGATCTTTGTCTTTTTCAAAATAAAAACTTGATTCAAAATTCTCGGC
This sequence comes from Candidatus Rokuibacteriota bacterium, assembly GCA_900299425.1. Taxonomy (GTDB): domain Bacteria; phylum Bacteroidota; class Bacteroidia; order Flavobacteriales; family Flavobacteriaceae; genus BACL21. The sequence goes on along the minus strand of OMJU01000032.1, from coordinate 1,410 downwards.
AAATCTTTGACCAAGCGGACTTGTTTTGTCAGAAAAGCTATTGGCCCAATCTAAGAAGAAGAATTTATCTAGAGGTTTTTCGGTTTGATTGACCAAAACCATATTTTGCGCTATGACCAGTTCTTTGTTCAAGGTGTCTAAGACCACCTCTAAGCTGACCTTATGCTGTGAATAGACCGATAGGGCCGGGCCTAAAGCAAAGCCCAACGGAACAATAAAATTAATGAGTATTAGACGAAGCCTCGCAGCCATTACGCAATTAGAAATTAGGGCTGATGGCAAATTGATCGTAAAATTTGTTCAAAATTTGAACGACTTCTTCCTCCGTGTCTACCACTTCAATGAGTTTTAAGTCATCAGGACTTATGTTGCGCTCTTTTGCCAATGTATTTTTGATCCAGTCCACAAGTCCTACCCAGAATTCCCGGCCCACTAAAATAATGGGGAATTTGTCCACTTTTTTTGTTTGAATTAGGGTGATGGCTTCAAAAAGCTCGTCCAGAGTACCAAATCCTCCTGGCATGACCACAAACCCTTGAGCATATTTTACAAACATCACTTTGCGCACAAAGAAATAGTCAAAATCTATGCTGTTGTGTTTATCAATATAAGGATTGCTCTGCTGTTCAAAAGGTAATTCTATATTCAATCCCACTGAAACACCGCCATTTTCGTAGGCCCCTTTATTTGCAGCCTCCATGATGCCTGGGCCCCCTCCAGTAATCACCCCAAAACCTAAATCAGTGATGCGTTTGGCGATGCGTTGAGCCAGAGCATAATATGGATTGTCAGCAGGGGTACGGGCAGAGCCAAAAATACTCACACAAGGACCAATTTTAGCTAATTTTTCATAGCCCTCAACAAATTCCCCCATGATTTTAAATACGGCCCAGGAGTCGTTTGTTTTTATCTCGTTCCAGTTTTTATATTCTTTTTCTGCTCTCATGACGGAATGCTTGTACTTTTTAATTCTTGGCTTAAAAAAGTCGCTGTATGACTTTGGGTTGTTGTCACAAAATGCTCAGGTGTTCCAATCCCCATGATTTGTCCCCCGCCACTGCCACCTTCGGGACCAAGATCGATGAGATAGTCTACGGTTTTTATCACGTCCAGGTTATGTTCAATAACGACGATCGTGTTGCCTTTATTGACTAATTTACTCAAAACTTTTAGTAAAACCCTTATGTCTTCAAAATGAAGACCTGTGGTAGGTTCATCCAAAATGTAGATGGTATTGCCCGTATCTCTTTTTGAGAGCTCTGTAGCGAGTTTAATGCGTTGCGCCTCACCTCCTGATAGTGTGGTCGATTGTTGTCCTAAAGTGATATAACCCAAACCGACATCTTGAATGGTTTTAAGCGTACGGTGAATTTTAGGAATGTGTTCAAAAAAGCTACAAGCCTCCTCAAT
>OMJU01000031.1 GCA_900299425.1 Candidatus Rokuibacteriota bacterium | reverse complement strand
TGGATAAAACTGGGCGAAACGGAATTCGTGTAGGGGATATAGAGTTGCCTAATTGGAAAGAAAAATACCGCGCTCTAGCCAACAAACACGAGGCCATGATCGCGTCATACAAAGCGGACATACAATACGATTTGGAAGAACTTGAAAAAGATTTTTTCTCAGCCATTGAAACGCTTAAAAACTTGGAATTTATCGATAGCGAGGCTTATTTATTTGAGGCTATGGCCCAGGGCAAAAGCATCTTAGCCGAAGGGGCCCAAGGGTCATTGTTAGATATTGATTTTGGCACTTACCCTTTTGTTACCTCATCGAATACCACCGCAGCAGGTGCGTGTACCGGACTCGGGGTTGCTCCAAATAAAATTAAAGAGGTTTTCGGTATTTTCAAGGCCTACACCACACGTGTGGGCAGTGGCCCCTTCCCTACTGAATTATTTGATGAAGTAGGCGCTACTATGGGCCGAGTCGGTAATGAATTTGGCGCTACCACCGGCAGACCGCGTCGCTGTGGATGGTTAGATTTAGTGGCCTTAAAATATGCAGTAGCCATCAATGGTGTGACCCAACTCATGATGATGAAAGGCGATGTTTTAAGCGGGTTTAAAAAATTAAAAGTTTGCACCGCCTACAATTATCAAGGCCAGACAATCACGCATTTTCCCTATGATATCGATCCAGAATTGGTCACGCCAGTATATACTGAACTTCCTGGATGGAAAGAAGACCTCACCGGCATGACGCAAGCAGATCAGCTGCCTAAAGAACTACTCGGCTATATCGATTATTTGGAGGCGGAATTAGGGGTGCCGATTAAAATAGTCTCTGTTGGTCCCGACCGAAAGCAAACGATTTTGCGGTAATCTGCAAATTAGTCCCTATTTTCGTCACCTAATGTGGCTCAATAGATCTTTTTGCTCGATTTTATGTTACCTGGTGTTTTTTCTGGGTTGGACAAGCCATGGGCTTTCACAAAACGCTACCCAGCAAACCCAATCATCACAAACTGCCCAATCGAAGTCAGACCCCGGTTCAGTTTCAGAAAAAAAATCAAGTCAAGTTAGGGTTACCTCTGGCTACTTTGAAAAAAAACCTGAGTTTCCCGAGGCGGTGATTTATTCTAGAGACGCCAATGGTCCTGTGCATATCGTGCACGATGGAGTCGATATGTGGTGCGATCAGGCCCTAGTCTATTTCAAAGATAATTTTGTCAAAGCATACGGTAAAGTACTGGTGCAACAAGGTGATACTATCGAAATGCGCAGTGCCTATGGTGAGTATAATGGCAACACCTCTTTGGCCTTTGCTGCAGGTGATGTCGTTTTAAAAGAACCCACTTCGAGCCTTGAAGCAGACACTTTGTATTTCGATCGCATAAAACAACAGGCCTATTACAGAAGCGGCGGCACAGTACGCGACACCAGTAGCGTCCTTTCGAGTCGGGTAGGAAAACTCTACACTGAGCGCAAGAAATATGAATTTTCTGGCGATGTCATGATTGAAAATCCAGACTATACAGTACATGCACCACGATTAGATTTTTACTCTGAATCTGGACTTGCTTACCTGTATGGTTCTTCTCGGATTGAGAGTCCTAGCAGCACTATTTATTGCGAAAGGGGCTACTACAATACGCGTAACAATCGCGGTCATTTTGTCAAAAAATCCAGGGTTGATTACAATCAGCGTATCCTCTTTGGGGACAGCATTTATTTTGATCGTGCTTTGGGCTTTGCCTCGGCCTCAAACAATATCAAACTCATCGATTCGACCAATCAGATGGTCGTGCGTGGACATTATGCAGAAGTTTTTAAAGAACAGGATTCAGTTTATATCACCAATCGCGCAGTAGCAATCAGTGTCCAGGAGCAAGATTCGATCTACATCCACGCGGATACCCTTCGTGTGACCGGACCTCCAGAGCAGCGCATAATCCGTGGTTTTCGCGACGCGCGTATGTTTAAGCCTGGCCGCTCTATTGCCGAGCGCACCAGCGGTCGTTGTGATTCGATTATCGTAATTCAAGAGCGTGGTCTGACCAAAATGCTCGGGCGTCCTGTACTTTGGACCGGAGATCAACAAATCACAGGTGATACCATACACCTGATTCAAGATAAAATCAATCAAGAGCTGGATTCCCTCAAAGTATTTGACAATGCTTTTATGATACAAGAAGATATCGAGGGTTACAATCAGGTCAAAGGTGCTCAACTCATCGGTTTATTCACCCAAAACAAACTCGACACCATCGACGTGATTAAAAATAGTCAGGTGGTGTACTACAGTCGTGACGATCAGGAGAAACTGGTGGGAATCAATAATACCGTTGCTTCATCGATGCAACTCTATGTAAAAGATCAAAAGATTAGAGGTATCCGATTCATCAATAAGGTTCCAGGTAAAGTTTACCCACCCTCTGAATTCCCGGAAAATGCACGAATACTCCCAGGTTTTATTTGGCGAGGTGAACAACGCTTGTTTTTTCAAGATGATCTTTTTAGTGGTAAAACCTTTCCGCCATTAAAACCTATTCGCGGGATTGACCTTCCTCAAGAATTAATTGTCCCAGAGCATGAACTGATCGATTTTCAAGGAAATATGCCCCTTAATGCGCAGACTCCTGATGATCAAAAAAGCAATAAGCCTTGAATCCATGGATCAAAAGCAAGAGTTTTTAAAATATCAAGCGCAAACGACCATGCATCCTCTGGGTTTGGCCGTGGACCACGCGAAGGGGTCTTATATCTACGATACCCAGGGTAAGGCTCATTTGGATTTTGTCGCGGGCGTATCAGCTTGTAGTGTCGGGCATGCACACCCGGAAGTGGTGCGTGCAGTCCAAGATCAGGCGGCTGCTTATATGCACGTGATGGT
>OMJU01000030.1 GCA_900299425.1 Candidatus Rokuibacteriota bacterium | reverse complement strand
GACGCTTTATTATTATGTTGTGATCACCTTTGATAGTGGCGGGTGTTCAGAGATCACCTCTGATGTTGTTTCTATAGAGGTAATCGAAATACCAATAATTAGTGCTTACACCGATCAAATATGTAGTGGAGACCAATTTGTGGTAATTCCAAATAGTTCAAATGGAGACACCGTTCCCGTCGGAACTACATATATTTGGAGTGAGCCTGTTGTAGATCCGCCCGGCGCTGTCCAAGGTTCATCTTCGCAATCTAATCCGCAGACACAGATTTCGCAAAGTTTAGTCAATGAAACTTTGAATCCCGCGACAGTCACTTATACGGTAACTCCAACTACCCAAATATGTGAGGGAGATCCCTTCACGGTAACTGTTACCGTTGATCCTGCAATCAACGTGGTGGCAGATATAGTGAATAATTCATGTAATCAATCGAATAATGCCCAAATTAATATTATAATTACAGGGGGAACTCCATTTATTAGTGGAGCTCCGTATAATGTTACTTGGACAGGACCAGGCGGATTTACATCACATGATGAAGATATTTTCAATTTAATACCCGGTCAATATGAATTGTTAATTGTTGATTCAAATGGATGTGATTACATAGCTTCTTATCAAGTTACTGAGCCTCAAGAATTAGAATTATCTAACATAGACATTCAAACAGATATAACTTGCTTTGGGTTTGATGATGGGGAAATTGCTGTAACAATTCAAGGAGGAACCTTAGATTATTCTTATCAATGGACCCTTAATGGTAATCCTTATTCTGTTATCGAGGATATAGATGGGCTTCCGCCTGGAATTTATCAATTGACTGTTACGGATGCTAATGGCTGTATATTGGTCTTGAACCCAATCGAAATTATTGAACCACCTCTGCTAACTATTGATTTAGTTAGTCAAGTAAATGTTGATTGTTTTTCGGAAAATACAGGCTCAATAGATGTTGACATTAATGGAGGTCGTCCCGCTTATGACATAGATTGGACAGGACCTAATGGGTTTTTTAGTAATCAAGAAGACATTAGCCAGCTTTATGCTGGAGAATATACTCTGATTGTGACAGATACCTCCGGTTGTACAGAATCTTTGACTGTTGAAATTATCGAAAATGATGAGATTATTGCTGAAATAGTGACAACAGATGTAACTTGTTATGGGGCCAATAATGGTATTATTGAGATTCAATTGATTACTGGAGGAGTACCTCAATACGATATTACTTGGAGTAATTTAGGTTCAGGATATCTACAAGATAATTTAGCGCCAGGGGTTTATACCATTACAATAACAGATTCTTTAAATTGTGTCAAAGTTTATGACGTAGAAATTTTCGAGGCCCCTATTTATATTCTAGAGCGAGATGTACAACAAATTTCTTGTTCGGGAGAGGATGATGCGAGTATTACTTTAAATATTGTCGGGGGAGTACCTCCTTTTACTATTGATTGGTTGGATGACCCATCTGCAGGAATTCAGAGAAATAATTTACCTCCAGGCACCTATAGTGTTACGGTGACTGATAGCAGTCCTGTTGGGCCTTGCATAATCAATGAAAGTTTTACAATCTTAAATGTGGCTCCATTGGCTATTTCAGCTGTGGTTCAAGATGCTCTAGATTGTAGTGATCCCAATAGCGGATCAATAAATTTATCGATTACTGGGGGTACGGTAGCCGTAGATTCGGAATATCAAGTACTTTGGAGCAATGGTACTACTACAGAGGATCTTTCTCAAGTAGGTCCAGGTCAATATTTTGTTACTGTAATGGATGACAATGGCTGTGAAATAACTGGAAGTTGGGATATTAATAGGTTTGATTTCCTAGAATTAGTTGTGGATACAGAGACTATTGCCGATTGTGATACTAAAGAGTTATATCAAGTGTTTACAGCTGACGTGATAGGTGGAGTTCCAGGGTATCAATACAATTGGAGTAGTGGAGTTATCAGTGGCGTTGATGGTGAAGTAATGACAACTTCTCAAAATGGAACTATTGTCCTAAACGTTATTGATCAAGCAGGTTGTGAGATAAACTACTCATTTAATGTAGATTTACCTCAAATAGGTGACATCGATTTTGACTTCACATCTGATGCATTCGTGACCTTTGGATTCTATTCGATATCAAATCCAATACAGTTCATCAATATGTCCGACAGCGATTTTAATGAAATAATATGGGATTTTGGTGATGGTACTTTTTCGGATCAAGAGAGCCCATTTCATACCTACTATACACCTGGACTATATACAGTGACACAAACTATAATTTTTGATTTTGGATGTTCTTATAGCTATTCCCAAAGTATTTTAATTGAAGATGGTTATCGACTAATATTTCCATCAGCATTTAGTCCTAACGGGGATAATGTTAATGATTTCTTCGCTCCAAAGTATTCGGGGTTATTAGGAATGGAATTTAAAGTTTACGATACTTGGGGGAGTCTAATTTATTCTGAATCGGGAGATAATATATCAGGCTGGAATGGTGCAATAAATAATGTTCCTGCAGAAAATGGTAATTATTACTTCACTTTTGAAGCTAGGACCTATTTTGGAAAAATAGTTACCAAAGATGGGCCATTTACATTAATACGTTAATGATGAGATCTTTAAGCCCTTTTCTCTTAAGCATATTTGTTTCCTTATCCGTATATGGGCAAGATCCTTTATTCTCACAATCTCCCTATATTATCGAAACGATTAATCCCGGCTTTTCAGGCTTTGAAGATAGTGGACGGTCCTATCTAGGGCTTATCCATAGAACCCAATGGCCTAATCTCGATCTTAAAATAAATACCCAATACTTCTTTTGGAATGAATCTTTCGATTATGGTGATCGATTGGGGTTTGGTTTGGGAATGAGCGCCTTGCATCACTCTGAATCATTTACAAACTACAGTTTAAGTCAAATCAATTTTAATTACGCACATCGGGTTAATTTAAATAATGGTTGGTATTTCAGGCCAGCGCTAGAATTAGGAATAGGCTATAAGGATTTTGCCTTTGGCAATCTTTTACTCAGTGATCAAATCAATATAAATACAGGCGCTATTAATAGTTCCTCAATTGATCCTTCTGCAAATCTGGTAGAGAATATATTTTTCTTGGATATTTCGACTGGTTATGTTTTTGAAAGAAAGACCCGTAATGGCGTTAATTATTGGATTGGGATTTCTGCTAAACACCTTAATCGTCCCAATATTTCATTTGTCAATGGAGAAAACTTACCTCTTGATATATTTTATTCTTTCCACGGTAATGTGCGTTTTCCTTTTTTAAGAGATTCTGATGTTCAATTGGTTGGTAATTTTATGCAACAAGGTCAATATAATCGCTTTGATTTTGGTCCTTTATTTTATTTGAATAATCGTGTTTTACTGGGTTTAAATGTCGTAACCAATCCGGCTAAAAATAACGGCAACAATCAATTAGTAACCTCTCTAAACGGTTTTGTGGGTCTGGAGTATGATAATTTCCGATTTGGGCTTTCTTACGATTACAACGTTACAAAGATTGGTCAAACTTATGGAGTTTACGAGTTTTCAGTAACTTACCTCACACGTTGCCGAAACTGTTACACTGATCGAAAGAGAAAAAGATAAATATTATTGTGTTGTTCGGGCATTTGATGGCATTGAATGTTCTGCACCTGTAAATTCTAATATCGTTACTATAGTAGACTAATTCGTAGAATCAAGATACAATTAAGTTGCTCAAGACTTTTTTCTATATTAATTTAGTCAACAAAAAGCGCTATGATTGCAAGGACTAATGTAGAGGACCGCTTAAGAAAGCATCGGTCACGCCAAATTTCCGAATCAGACCTTTTGGCGGAAATCAAAAATCTTCTCGACCAAGACGACCGCAAAGACGCGGCGATTACAAGTCAACTACAGTCTTCAAGAGAACGCGACCACAATGCGTTTGACATTGATTTACTCGAGACGGATCGAATTTTTCACCTAGACCACATCAAAGCTATTTGCATCGATTACCGTCTTCGCTTTTTGGACAGTAAATTATTCAAAGGGACTATTCCTTACGAGGCGGTCATAAAAATTAAAGCACTTGAAAAAGAGCACAATACGGTGATTGAAGGGTTTAAAATCATGGCCCCGAGTAAACTCTTCAAGTTAGAAAATGTCGATGACCCACTGTTGTTTGCGCCTATAGGTAATGGATACTACTATCTCATTCATAAATGGGGTAATGACTTAAGCCCACTGCGTAAACTTGCGGTCCTGCCCTTTAAAAACTTCGAAAATTTAATGGCCTTTACTGCCCTTGTGAGTTTAATTGCGTCGTTTTTCGTGCCCAATGGTCTGTTAAGCCCTGAAACCTCCGGGGTTCAATTTTTATTGATCTTCTTGTTTATGTTCAAGTCCGTTGCGGCGGTAGTCTTATATTACAGCTTTGCTGCCGGTAAAAATTTCAACACGGCCATTTGGAATAGCAAGTATTCGAATGCTTGATGCACAAGAAACTTTTTTAGCTCACAATATTTAAAATTGCCATAGATAGACAAACGTCTTCTAATTCGACATGTACATTGTGTCAAATTATTTGGGCTTTATTGTCTTATCGAAACATTCTTATCTCAGCCGACGATTTTATGTCTTTGCAAATTAGTTTTCATTTTTTAGTTTAATTTTAAATTGAACGGAGTTGTTCTTCCATTTGTTAAAAATGAAATAAACTAATTATTATGGATAATATCAATCGAAAATCTTTCATAGCGACTCTCTCTAGCTTTAACAAAGAGTTATTTCATAGCAGGGCAATTACATGGCTCCTAAATGAATATGTTGATTTTCGCAATTCATTTTTGACCTCTATTCTTCCTCAGAATGAATTTCAATCGGTTTCATTTATAAAGGCAATTGCTGAGATAAGGCAAATTGATATTTTACTGGTGTTAAAACTAAACGACAAATATTATTTCGTTCATGTTGAAAATAAAATCAAAGCCTCAGAGAGTGAGATCCAAACAAAGAAAGGTAAATCAAAATCAAACGTATCTCCTCTTTCTCAAACAGAATATTATTTCAACCGATTATTTGATTTAAAATTTCGAAAAGAATTAATTAATGAAATCATTAAAGAATTATCGCTTTCAAATATCACATTAACATTAAGAGAAAATGATCTCTCAGAAAATCCATTGGACAACTGGAGCTTTATCTTTCTGAAGCCGAGTTTTAGCACAAAAAACTCAAAATATTTCAATGAAATTGAGGGCCTTAATAAATGGAGGAAAGGAATATGGGGTAATACAGAAATATTAAATCCATGGATAACAAGTTCCTATCAGGAATTGATCTACAATAATCTTGTTAAAATTAAGTCGCCTAGGAATTCAGTAAAAGAATACATTGAATTTTTAAAAGATGAGTTCACCTCAAAGAAAACGGAATTGGGGACTCCTAATTTTTTAAATTTTAAAAATGTTGCTAGTGCATCGTGTGATCCAGAAGAATTCACCAATAATAATTTTCCGTTTCATAGGGAACCTCTCAATGTTAGCGAACAAAGTACTCTAGAAGAGTGGTTTAATGTTTTCGAGCGCGAGCTCAACATATGGGGCTCAAAAAACATGTGTCTTCAAATAAAGGATTATGGCCTAGATTTCAAAGTAAGATTTATTACAGAAACAGGAAACAATGGAGGGTTTCTTATTGAAGCTTTCTATATATTACCGCATTTCTCTTTTCCTACGAAGCACCGCGATAAAAGGGCTCGTATAGGTCTTCAATACGAGCACAACTCAAATGGTCATAAATTGAAATTTTATTTTGCGGCATACGCTTACGGCGAGATAAAAATTAGCCAATCAGACAGACAGAACTATAATGAAACCGTTCGCGACAAGGTCTTGAGCGAGACAAATTTTATAAATCTTAAGCATAGCTTAAAATGGGAAGATAAATTCAACGGATCAAAAGGTAAATCTTTTTGCAGTAAATCTCGAGAGATGGATGATTATAAAAATTTTGAAGAGCTCATGTCAATTTTTGAAACCAATTTAAGTTCATTGAAAAAAGACATGTCAGTATTAAATGAGGAAGTTTTAAATCTCTTTTTTCGAGAGTCATGATTCCGCCAACTTTTTTTTATTTCTAAAAAATTATTGTATTTTCCTATCAGATAAAAAAACGAATCATGGCTTATAAATTTCAAGTAAACATCAAGAAAAAAAAGGCAGTAGGCAATGGCAAATACCTCGAGCCACATATGTATGTTATTGTAGAACAAAATGGTGTTAGAAAACCCGAAAGACCAAATACTCAAAAAGCTTTCGAAGAATTAATTGGGCATAAATTTTCATTTTCGCTTAACATGAATGATTGTGAGTGGAAAGAGATTTAATATCCCTAGTCTGAGTTTTACAATAATAGTGCCAATACAGATTCCCAATTAGGATATTCATTCCATTGTCCTAGTTCATAATTCCATCCAAACTGTATTAAATTACCCTGAAATTTTCCGGCACCATTTGCCAATCGATCATCGATTAAATAATGGCCGTTAAGGAGGTCTTTTCTATGGGTAACAAACATTTTCTTTTTAAACAAATCCCCGAAATTCTGCTCTATCCACAATCGTTTATCTCGCCAACTTCCTGGATTATTCCAAGGTGCGGTGGTTGCGATAAACAAATCGTATTTATTACTCAAATGTAATTTGTTTATCGCCTGCTTTGCTCCGCTTATCAATGGGAGTTTTTCAAATATTCCTTCAATTAAATCTGGTTGAGCGAGAAGCTGTTCAGAAATATCGGGGTCGTTTTTAATATTGATTAGTGCCGCTGAAAAATCAGCAATAACCCCGTCCATATCCACAAATACAATTTTTTTCATAAACTCAAAAATCAAATAAACCTGAAGGAAACTTAATCTTTTAGAAAGATAAGGATTCCATTTATTCCACAATAAATTAATATATTTAAGTCACGAAGCAACCCGCTAGACGTAAACCAATTGAATTATTCTAGTTAGAGTTTCTTTAAATTCTTTTTACAACCATACATTAAAATCTAACAATTATGGGATATCGATTTACCGCAAAAAAGAAACTAGTTACATGGAGATATGACAATAAATACATTGAAGCTGGAGAAACATTTGTTCAAGAGAGTAATAATTTAAATGGTATTTTTCTTAAAAATGCAATAGAAAAAGCAAAGGGCTGCCGAATGACCAGTAGCATATCCAGTACTCCTTCAGAAAATGATTGGATCATAGAGAAATTTTAACGTTTTATACATTCCACAGAGTATTAGCAGATGAGTTCTATTACTGACAAGCCCATTGAATCCATTAGTGAGGATTTATTAAAAGTTGAAAATTACAGCGCCGCACTAGGTGAATTTATAGAAAACGCAGACACGCCAATTACCGTGGGCCTTCAAGGAGAATGGGGCACCGGTAAAACTTCTTTGATGTCTTTGCTCCTTGAAAGATTTCAGGAAAAAGATATCGCCTGCTCATGGGTTAATACATGGGAATATAGTATGTTCCGTGGCGCACAAGAGACAACACCAAATGTGCTCAAGGGCATGTTAGAAAAACTAAAAGAGTCTTGCGGAGAACATTGGACGTTAAAGGACGAAGGCGTTGAAAAATTCAAGAAAGCCACTAAATTCTTTGGTAACCTTGCCAACCAAGTCATTGCAAATCAAACAGGTCTCGATTTAAAAGGGGCGGCGGCATCTTCGGGAGATTCGAACCGCGCTGTAGCCGAGATTGCAGAAGCCAAAAAACTAATTTCATCTCTTATAAACGACCTCATAAACGATTCGAAAAATAATTTTGGTAAAGTTGTTTTTTTCGTTGACGATTTGGATCGTATCCCACCAGGTGATGCAGTTGAAATACTTGAGGCGTTGAAAAACATTTTTGACATTCCTAATTGTATATTCATTCTAGCGATAGACTACGACGTCGTAGTCAAGGGTCTAGAAAGTAAATTTGGACCAAAAACGGAGCAAAACGAAAGAGAATTTAGATCGTTTTTTGATAAGATCATACAGGTTCCTTTTTCAATGCCAACTGGGGCTTATGATGTAGAAAATTTCTTAGTCAATAAATTAAACGGACTAGGTATAGTTATTTCAGATGAGGATAAAGAACTGTACACGAAAACTGTGCGCAATAGTATAGGATACAATCCTCGAAGTTTAAAGCGTTACCTAAATTCATTTAGTTTAATAAATCATTTACGCAACGGCAAATTTGATGACGAAGTTTCGAATTGTGACGATTATATGTTGTTTGCAATTTTAGGCGTACAAATTTCCTATCCTAGAATTTTTCGATTATTGACACAGAGACCTAACTTTGTTGAGTGGGATAAAGGATTTGCTAGTAAACAGGGCCTTGAGTGGGATGATATTCAAGAAAAAATCAAGAAGTTCGGAGAATCAGATTTAATTGATGAAGAATGGGAGCAGGTTTTGTGGGGTGCATGTCAATCAGATCCTTATTTGAAATCAAGGGCCTTTGCTGTTTCAGAATTGTTTAATCTCATTAGACATAAATTTGGAAAGACTCTCGAAGACGAGATTGAATCTGCAATGACATTTGCTGCCATTACGAGTGTTGATGATGATCTCTCTACAAAACAAGCAGTTCAAAAGGTAGGTAACAAAACCATATTTAACGGTATTGAGCACAAAATCGTTCAACTTGAAGAAGAGGGTTATGATAATGTCGCCATAGAAAACTGGAAATCATTTTGGACGGTTCTTGCAGCAAATGAACAAAACAACCCTTCTCAAAGGATATCTTTTGCCAAGAGTGGATGTGGTTTTTATGATGACAGTAAGGGAGGAAAAGGTAAAAACCAGATGTTTTATACATGGAATCCTTCGAAAAAATTGCGCGGCTTGAAGGTTTTTTTCAAGGCGAATACCGGTTTGGTAAAAGGGTCCTATGAAAAATATAAATCCCAATACAAAATTGAAAACGAAAGTTCATTTTACATCAACAAGGACAAAGACTTGATTCTTGAGCCAATATTATTTGAAGAATTAGGCGAAGTCGAATATCGTAAATTACTTACTGACGTTGCCAAAGAAATGCAGCAATAATATCTAGCTATTTGTAACGCTTGGCGATTTACATTTTTAAAGCACTCAACTAAATTAAAATGAATTATTGTTCTACTTGTGGCACTAAACTTGAAGAAACTCATAAGTTTTGTTATGAATGTGGGGCAGTTTTATCAAGAGCAAATCCGACAAAAACTAAAATCAATGCATTTAGATATGAATTTCAATCCAACATCATTTTAGGGGGAGACATCCTAAATCCGGATAGAATAGTTGTAGATGAAAATGGCGTTTCTTTTTTTAAACGCAATAAATATTTAATCGGTGTTGACCGTCAATTTATTCCTTACAGAAATATATCATCCGTCCGTATAGACAGGAAACTGATAGATGCAGACATTATTATTTCAAGCTACAGTGGAGATAATATAGTTGCTCGAGATTTCTCAATTAGGAATGCTAAAAAAATTGAGAGATTGGTTCAAGAACAGTTGAATTAAATCATTTAACCAACTTTTGCTTAAAGGAAGTAATTTTTACCTGAGCGTCAAGAATAATTGTATATAAAACCTTGGGGTTAAATTGTTTAGAATGTGCCAACGGGCTGTCCTAAGTTTTTTTAATGACAAGGCATATGACGTCGCTTGAGCAATGGTGTATTTATCTTTATGATCAAGATTCAAATTTGCTAACAAAGCTTTTAGTTCTTTGAATAAATTATCGGCCCTCTCATTATAGTAGGACATAATATTTTTTTTGTTATTTCCGTGCACTTTTACAGAAAAATTACCGTAACATACAACGCCTTTATAGCTTGCCCTAGACCAGAAATGTCCTTCTTAAGACGTTAATTCTGTGTGTGCACTTTTGAAAAGACATAAAACATTTCACTGGCGATTTGCATTGATCTTTCGTCATATTTAGCGGCCTCTTGTGGCGAATCATCAAAAGCCTTGGGGTCCTCGTACCGCACCGCAATTCTCTGTTCTGTCCCAGGAATAAATGGGCAATTCTCATCGGCGTGACTACAGGTCATCACCGCCGCAAATTGATCGGCTTGGTTTATTGGGTCATCAAAGAGCTTTGAAAAAGCTTTAATCGGGTCATGCTGATCTGAATGGAATACCGAGTAAATTGGATTATTATCTCCCTCTGCGACTACTTTAAAACCAGCCCTTTTAATTGAGGCAACGGCGCGCTCGTTAAAGGCCGTGACCTCTACCCCACCTGAGTAGCACTTTGCCGGCACACCAAAATAATCCGCCGCGGTTTGCGCCCAAATCTGTGAGAACTGACTTCTGCGAGAATTGTGGGTACAGATAAAATTCAGGTTGATTTCCTGACCATCATCAATTTTCGATTGGATATAGTTTATCAGCGGTTCAAGTACCGTTAAACGCTTTTCAGGAATATTCAATTGTCGTGCCTCAGCAACGGCAGATTTCAATGCATCGTACATAGCTTCATTAGGTGTTTTCATGATTTTAAACATGATTATTATTTTCTCAAAAAACTAACAGCATCGCGAGCCTGGAGTGCATGAGCGCTCTTTTGCTGCAATCGCAGAAAGTCTGATTCTGGGTTTTTCTTCAGGAATACCGCATTTATCCTTGGCCAAACAATCGGTTTGGGTAGTGGTCAGTACAAATACCCCGTCTTGAAATTCTAAACCATACTTGCCAATTGTATCCCCTTGATACTCCACTTCGATGGGGAGATTTTCCATACCCAATTTCTGCTCAGACAATTCGATAATCGAGCGAAGTTTTTGCGCGCTGAGTCTATGGTCATAATCCGTCGCTGTAAATAACTGAAAATTCACCACTGACTCTTTTCGCTCGGTACCGCCACAATCGATAAAATGTTTTGTGACTATACCGACTTCTGTGACATGAAAATGAGCGGGTACGCGTGCACCGTCTGGCTCGAAGAAGACTACCTCATTGACCTGTGTAAGTGCTGATTTGATTTCTGATAAGTTCATCGTTTTGCTATTTATCTTTTTTTACCGTGTTGATTCGTTACACACTTAACAGCATTCCTCAGGCGAGGGAACACTGAGCCGATTAAACATGTCGTTAAACTGGGCTTTGATCTCGGCCCATTTATTTTGATTAATACAATAATTCACTCGAGAGCCCTCGATCGTCCCCTGAATGATCCCTATTTCTTTTAATTCCCTCAGATGTTGACTGATGGTGGGTTGGGCCAAACCTAACTCTTGTACCAAATCGCCATTAATACAGGTGTCGCTGCGCAGCAGGTATTGAATAATGGCGATACGCGCCGGATGGGCAAAGGCTTTGGCGGACAAAGCAATGTCGTTTTGGGCCTGTGTAAATAAGTCTGTTTGGGTTATTCCCATGATTGTTATTATTACATTGCAATATTACGATAAAGAAGCTTGTTATGACCGACCAATCTCTTTTTTTATTTATTTTAATGCTCAATATTCGACAATAGCTATTCTAAACCAATGCCAGAAGTCACTCGATTTAAACGCTCCTTGCCCTTTTCCCCAAGTTTGTGTGAAAATGAAAATCTTTACCAACGTGTCTGTTTTTTTTGTTAATTCGCGCACTGGAATGAACACTCCTTTAAGTGTACCCAATCAAAGTAGCTAAATTCATTTTATATGACATCAAACAAAGGACTCAAGTTCCTTATCGTCTCCAAGTGGGGAGATTCCCTTGATTTAGCTTATCGACTAAAAAATGAACAACATGAAGTTCTGATGTTTATTCAAGACCTGGACTCAAAAGAGATTGGCTACGGTTTTGTTCGCAAAACAAACCATTGGCAGAAACACACGGATTGGGCAGAGATCATTGTTTTTGACTATACAGGCTTTGGACCTCAAGCTGATGAACTCCGAAAACAGGGCAAACTGGTTTTTGGAGGATCTACCTATACCGATCAATTAGAACTCGATCGCAATTTTGGACACCAAGAATTAGTCAAACACAAAATCAAAACTATTCCCGCTCAAGAGTTCAAGAATTTTACAGAGGCCATAGATTACATAAAAACCCACCCTGATTGTTACGTCATTAAACCTTGTGGCGAAACACAAGAGTACAAACAACTTCTTTTTGTGGGCAAGGACGATCAAGGTCATGACGTAATAAAAATGCTTGAGGCTTATCAAAAGACCTGGGGCGCAAACTTTGGCGTATTTCAAATCCAACGTCGGTTCAAAGGCGTAGAAGTAGCCATTTCAGGGTTTTTTAATGGCACTAAATTTTTGCGTCCCGTTAACGTGAGTTTCGAACACAAAAAGCTATTTCCGAACGAACTTGGGGTTTCAACAGGTGAAATGGGGACCAGTATGTTTTGGTCAGAAAAGTCACCCATCTTCGAGAGAACATTACTCAAAATGGAACAAACCTTGGCAGAGCACAAGTTCATCGGCCATATTGATATCAATACCATTGTAAACGGCAACGGGATTTTTCCTTTGGAATTCACCTCACGGTTCGGATATCCTCAGATCAACATTCAACTCGAAGGCATTACCGAAAACTTTGGCGCGACGCTCTTAAAAATTGCACAAGGACAAGACTTTAAACTTAAAGTGAAAAAAGGATTTCAAGTAGGGGCCTACATGGTAGTTCCTCCTTTTCCTTTTGACGATAAAAAAAGTTTCGAGATTTTTTCAAAAGACTCAGTCGTTTTATTTAAAACACCAAATCGCGAAGGAATCCACCCAATTCAGGTAAAAAATATTAACGGGCAGTGGCTCATTACGGGTAATTCGGGCATTGTGTTACTTATTGTAGGCACCGGGATGACTATGAAAGAGGCACAAAAGAATATGTATAACCGAATTTCAAACATTATCATCAACAATAGTTATTACCGCAATGATATTGGCAACCGCTGGGCAGAAGATTCGGACAAACTCCTTTCGTGGGGCCTTTTGTAATCGTTAGTGTGCACTTTCAAGAAATAAATAATCCGGCCCCTGACTTTTTCAGCTTTTTGCCCATAGAATGGCAAAATGAATTGCTTCCTCAGTGGAACGCACTATCGCAATCAGCGCGTGTTTATGGTCTATTCCCAGATGATCAAAGTGAGGGCCTAAGCACTATAGGCATTGTGTTTGGTTCTGATTTACCCAAGCTTACGCCCTATGAAATGGAGCTATACGCTTTGCTCAAAGCTTCTTATCGCTACATAGGTTATGTCTACACCATGCCCCACTTCCGCGGCAGAGGACATGCCTCTAAATGGTTTGATAACTTAAAAGCACATTTCCCAAAACAAAATTTTTGGTTAACTGTAGAGGAGCCGGCACTGACCGAGTTTTACAAAAAAAATCACTTTGATGTATTTTCTAGACTAGGACAAATAGAGGCAAATGAGGAAATTTGTTTGATCTACAATCAAAACACTTAGTGCATCATTCAAGCAGACGCGTAAAAAAATGAATCAAACACATCATTTTATTGATTAATTTAGAATTAATTTAATAATATGATGAGAAAGGATCTGCTTTACCTACTGATTGCTTTACACTTTCCTCTGTGGATCATTAAGGATAGTTCTTGGTATTTCTCTTTAAATGTGGAGGGGGACAGTATTTTCAAGTACATATCGGTAACTTTTGCTGTCATAACCTTGGTCATTTCAGTGATCCTTGTGCTTTATGCCGATGGTAAAATGGCAAAACTCGAAAATTTTATTTTAACGGTTTGGCTCGCGGCAAACACCTCTTGGATGGCCCATGAATTATTTGACATTCAAGCAGCAGCTTACTGCGCCAAGGCATTTTTCATTTTGGGGTTTTTAATGATCCCCGTATATTCGCTGAAGCTCCTCAAGGACTATCGAGCAAAAAAATTAAAAGCCCCTTATTGAGGCTTTTAACTAATTCCTATTATGGAAATCTTAATTGTCTCAATTATTGCCTTTTTAGTGGCCATTTTAACCTTTTTTTCTGGTTTTGGCCTAGGCACCATACTCACACCCGTGTTTATGTTTTTCTTTCCGGTGGAGCTGTCTATAGCCTTAACCGGAGTGGTTCATTTTTTCAATAATATTTTTAAGATAATTCTTGTAGGGCGTAATGCCAACCGCGAAGTACTTATAAAATTTGGGATCCCAGCGGTACTGGCTGCTCTGATTGGATCGGCGATATTAATCCATATCGCGGAGGCTCCTCCATTATTTGCTTATACCTTAGGAAAAAACCTGATTGAAGTGTCCAGTGTTAAATTCATAATATCAATCCTTCTGATCCTATTTGCCAGCATGGACCTCATCCCATTTTTTAGGGACTTGACTTTTGAAAAAAATAAATTGCCTTTAGGCGGGATAATGAGTGGGTTTTTTGGCGGATTGTCTGGCAATCAAGGCGCCCTGCGCAGTGCTTTTTTAATCAAAGCTGGGCTTTCTAAAGAGTCATTTATCGGTACAGCCGTGGTGGTGTCCACCTTTGTCGATTTTACGCGCCTAAGCGTTTATGCCACGCGCTTTTCACAAGCTGGCTTGGTGGATAATCTGAATTTAGTGATTTGCGCTACTCTCGCTGGAATCACTGGCTCATTTATCGGCAACAAGCTCCTCAAAAAAGTTACCATAAAGCGCCTACAAACTATAGTCGCAGTAATGCTGATTGTCCTAGCCGTCGGCTTTGGCTCAGGACTCATTTAGTTTTAATAAATTGCCGTCCATGGAGTATACCGCATGCAGCGGTATGCATAATGCAAAAGCAATTAAAACCAAAAGTTATGTGGGGAGCAAATAAGTGGACTGATCAAATGTTCAAAAAGTACTGGTGGGCCATAATACTTATTGCCATAATCTATATCCTTATTAAAACTAGCTAAAAGAAGTTGA
Source organism: Candidatus Rokuibacteriota bacterium (assembly GCA_900299425.1). Classification (GTDB taxonomy): domain Bacteria; phylum Bacteroidota; class Bacteroidia; order Flavobacteriales; family Flavobacteriaceae; genus BACL21. The sequence continues at coordinate 61,897 of OMJU01000030.1, read as the reverse complement.
CCTAATGCGCCAGAGGTTAAGACGTTTTTGTGTCCTTGACTTGTTCTTTAGCCTGATCAAGATGTGATTCTCGTTCAATTTTCTCTTGTTGCGATTTGGTAGTAAGCATAAAGTAAGCGTATACCGCTAAGATGATAAATCCGAAAGTAAACATTAAACCGTCTTGCATCACTTCTTTCCTTTATGTTGATTTTGAATTTGAGCGAACACCAAGGTAAACGCTAAAATTGTGATTGGCAAAAGGCCCACATAAAGGCCTGCATCTTTATCCCCAGAGAACCACAAAATCACCGAGTAGAGCATGGCAATAAAGGATAAGACAAGAGGATAGTATTTATTGAGAAAATTCATTGATGAATATTTATTCTATAGTTAAATAAATTCTATCAATCTTCAAGATTTGGTTCGGCCTATAAATACATTAACTCCTGATTTTAATGGGTTTCCACTAGCCCTTATGTTCATTACCACCTGGCCTGAATGCCATTTTGCGTCTGAAATCTGTCCATTAATCAGGTGCCAAAACTCAAATTCATAGGTCTGGTCAGGCCACAGGGATTTCTATAATTAAAGCAGCAGAGATTCGTACGGCTAAACTACCACTGAATGCAGGAATCATGTGTCGTTACAGCGTGACCACTAATCAATACACGATCACCCTGATCGAGACATTTTAGTTCACCGCTTCTTGCCGAGCACTGACGCGCCGTTAAACTTGATTTTTTTAATCGATCAGCCCAATAAGGCGTCAAAGTACAATGTGCCGATCCAGTAACAGGGTCTTCAAGAATCGTCGCCTGAGGCGTAAAAAAACGGGAGACAAAATCATGAGATTTTCCAGGAGCAGAAACAATTACTCCACCAGTTCCCAGATTAATTTGATCGAATATAGCCCGATCAATGGTCAGCGCCTCCACTTCCTCTTGTCGGTGATAGATCAAAAGATAATCGCGTGCTTTATACACCTCAAGGGGTTGATGGCTCAAAGCTTTGGAAATAGTCTCTGGCAAATCAGCCGGCATCCCAGGTCGAGAGGGAAAATCAAGGACGTATCTATTCCGCTCAAAACGCACCGATAGCACCCCGCTTTTTGAATAAAACTTAACAACTGGTTCTCGATAACCCAGATGGGTTTTTATGCAATGGGCAGCAGCCAGGGTGGCGTGTCCACATAGGTCAATCTCTAGATCTGGGGTAAACCATCTCAATGCAAAACCATCTTTTTCAGGAACGAAAAAAGCAGTCTCGGCTACACCCATTTCTATGGCTATCGCTTGCATATGATTGGGCTCTAACCAACGCTCTAAAGGAATCACACAGGCGGGGTTGCCGCCTGTGTGCTCTTCAGAAAAACCATTTATGGTATAGCACTTCGCTCGATTCATGGATTAAAAAAATTTTGAACATTCTAAGTTAACTTTTAGATAATCAATCAGGCCAGAGTAAGTTACAATATTCTTTACAACCAAGGCCTTATTTCTAGCACCGCAACAATTCATAGCAATGAACTTTTAATTGAAAAAGCTATTTGCTTTCCTGACACCATGCGCGTGGGTGTTCGAGTCCATGAAGATTTTCAAAAAGAAGACATTGAAGTCATCATCGACACTAGTAAATCCAATAACGCTCAAGGCGTGATTCAGATGAAGCTCTAAAAACGCGCAACAGATCAATAAGCGATCCATACGCTCTAAATTAAGGCTTTAAAAACATGTGCCTCATAGAGCTGATCGAACCAAAGTAAACCTAAAAGCTCAATATATTTGGTGATTTAGCGAATCTTTGATTAATTTGTTGCAATTAACAATTAAAACAACCCAACATGAAACAATTAATGATTGCCTTACTTGTGCTGGTCACCCTTATCTCTTGTGAAAACAATGACTATCGTCCAGCGTTCGAAAAAAACACCGAAACTGCCAAAGCCTATTTTAAGTTACACGAATCTGAAGATGCCCAAGCCATGTTTGAATATTTACATCCAGATATGGAGTGGCACATGCCTGTTTACGGCACTCCTTTAGTGGGAATTGATGAGGTCAAAGCTGCCGTTCAAGGTTATCAAGACGCGTTTGATGACATGTCATTTGTGGCCGATTATTGGTTGCCTGGAGTAAATACAGAAACAGGTATGCCTGACGGTAGTACCCGAGTTTACGGTACATGGAACGCCACACACACCGAAACAGGCGTAAAAGTAGCTCTTACGGCCTACCACTCTTTTGAATTTAAAGATGGTAAAATTCACCGAGGTGGAGATTGGTTTGATCTAGGCGGGATGATGAATTTCATCGCTCAAGAAGCCAGCGCCAATGCAGACACTGAAGATGCCGCTACCGACCAGGAATAAAAAAATTTCTCATTAGCATTCAGCCCCGTGATTTATGGCGGGGTTTTTTATTGGTGGCGATAAATATCCTCAAAAGGTACTCTAAAACGCTCACCGTAAACGCCCTCAGGCTTGCGGATTCCGCAGCTGACAATCATATTGATTTCTGCACCACGGGGTAATTTTAATAGGCGTTTAACGCGCCAGGTGTCGGATCCCTCCATGGGACAGGTATCGTAGCCTATAGCGGCCATACTGATCATAAAGTTCTGAGCCGCTAGCGCACATGTTTTATGCACAACCACACGCATGTCTTGGGCTCGTACTTCTCGGTATATCGGACGAAATAGTCCAGTGACCAGTACCATGATATATTTGAGCCACCCATAAATGCCAAATAAATCAAAATAAACATTGGGGATGAGTTTACTGTAGTAAGCTTTGATGACGCGCTCTCGGCGACTCTGCTGTGACTTGGGTTTTTCCGGATAAAGCTGCTTGATCATTTCAAGATTTGCCTGTGCTCTGCGGCGCCATAAATCTTTTCTGGTGACAAAAACGACTAATTGCTGGGCCGTACGCGCTGCATTTTGATTAAAGCACAGCGGAGCCATTTTCGCAATCATCGCCGGATCTGTGATGTGTACAAATTCCCATAATTGCATATTACTGCTGTTTGGCGCCAGTGCTGCTTGCTCAATACAGCGCCGAACCAATTCAGAATCAATCGGTTTTTCAGCATCATAGACCCTTACCGATCTGCGATAGGATATAGCTTGGGAAACTGTTTTTTCGGCCCTCATTTTTACTGAACTCATATTTATTATTTACTCAATATCCTCATCGCTGAGACGATCAATCAATAGGTCAATTTCTTTAATTAATTCTCGACGACGTTCAGCAGCCTTTTCGCGGACTTCCTCTGTTTTATTTGGGTTAGCAATAACACCAGAATAATAGGTGATTAGAGTGTTTAAGCCATTGAGCTTAGAGGATATACGCATTTGTTCTACTTGGTCCTCTAGTGCTTTTTCAGATTTCTCTTGTGTTTTTCGGCTTTTAATGAGTTCTCGACGATTTAATTCAATTTCTGCTCTTTGTAATTCAATCTCTTGTCGGCTCCCATAAATAGAATAGACCAAGCCAGCTAAAGCCAATCCGGAGAACAAAGAGTTAATCGCACCAAACAAGTCACCAAAGGTGCCTCGGTCCGACCAATTGTCGATAAAATAAATGGTCAACACTCCTGATATGAACCAAAAAAATATAATTCCCAGGATGATTATTGATAGAATTCGGTTATTTGATTTCATAATACCTCGCTTAAAATTATGCACGGCTTACCGGCATGGATTGAGCCTTGAAATGGCTCAATCATCGATTTCCTCTAATAAATTATACACATAGCCAAAATGCGCTTTTTCTGAATCAGCTCCAGACCCACGTCGCTTTTTAGCCCATTTTTTTGTGTCCATAATGGCCTTTTGTACAGAAGCAGCGACGGCCGGGGACAGCTCCTTATCCTGACTTAATTCCAGTAATTGTTTTACCCACTCAGATTGAAGGTTTCGGTTCAGCATAAAGCCCGTAGACAGTCCGCGAAGGTCCTCCCCCATTGCGTCAATCAATCCCGCGGCATCCATAGGCCGCTGCGCACTGGACAGTGGCAGAGTCTCAGCAATTGAATTCATATTGTTCAATCGTTTCGGGGACAACAAACGTCTCAGCACTCTATTTTGAATAGCAGAAACACGGTCCAAACTGCCCGATTCACTGAAGTTCGCAACTGTTGTGGCGGGCATCAGCCAATTAGGGTTGTTCCAGAGCTCTTGATTTAAAAATTTCAGGGCCCTTTTCTGTTCTGATTCTGGGACACCACGATAAGGAATCGCTTCTTGTCCTTTATTGATCCTTATTTCATAAACGCCCCCAACAATGGCCGCCACGTGATTGACGTACCTCGAATACACGCTCAGCAATTCCCCATAGAGCTCCTCCAAATCGTCATAGTTAGCCCCTTGAGGCGTAGTCCACTGTTCAAGATTTTGAGCGACTATTTTTAAATTTTTAATCCCATAATCGGTGGCCTTCACTGGGTCATCACCAATATTTTCCGTCTGTGCATTGGGATCATTACCACGCCCGCCGAACATATAGATTGGATCCAGTGATTTCTGGTCAACCATTAATTTAAGCTGTTGATCCACCTGAGCCATATCGGCCCCATCAAAATAACGGTACCCCCACTCAATAGCATAATGATCATAAGGCCCAATTTGTCTTACAAAGCGAATATTTTCGTCTCCGGGTTGGGCGACATAATTGTAGCGCGCATAATCCATAATCGTGGTAGCAATGCCCATTTTTTGGGTAAAAGCGCCCGAACGCAACGAATCAACGGGGTAGGCTGAACTGGCCTTCATATTATGCGGAAGTCCCAAAGCATGGCCCACCTCATGGGCAATCACGCGCCGCATCATCTCCCCGATTTCTTCTTCTGGTGTGTCTAAAGTCCGCGCTTTGGGATTTGCGGCACCAGTTTCTAAAAGATACCTGTTTCTATAGGAACGCAAATGATTGTGATACCAAATCACATCACTTTCTATGATTTCTCCTGAGCGTGGGTCCTTAACACTGGGTCCCACGGCATTTCTGGTGGTCGAAGCCACATAGCGCACCGTCGAATAACGCACATCCTCGGGGCTAAAATCAGGATCTTCTTCGGGCGTCGGCGGGTCTTTGGCGATAATCGCATTTTTGAATCCAGCAGATTCGAAGGCCTGCTGCCAATCTTCAATTCCTTGTTTGAAATATGGTCGCCATTTCATAGGCGTGGCTGGGTCTAAGTAAAAGACAATTGGCTTTTTGGGCTCAACTAATTCACCTCGTTTATAGGCCGCAACATCCATGGGCTCCAATCGCCAGCGCACAGCAACCTCAAAATCATCCGCTTTCAAGGCCTCAGAGGAGTAATCGATTTTCTTCAAGCTAAACCACCCCACTCGATGGTCTGCACGGCGCATTTGCATGGGTTCTTTGGGCAAAAGCACTAAAGAATGATTCATTTGAAAAGTAAAAGTCCCTGTTCGATTACCACGCGGAGGCTCACCCACTTTAAAGGTCAAGGTGTGACGTACCTCAACGTTCTGCGGAAAACTTCGGCAATGGTCAATAAAGGATCTAGATTTATCTAAACTACCAATTTTATAATCCTTTTTAGTGGATTCACTAATTACGTTAAATCCTGGAGAGTCTTCTGAAAAATACCCCGACACATCAATCAAGTAACGGTCTTTATCGTCATTTTCAATGTCAAATACCGCCAAAATAGGCGCAAAATTATTGGCTTGTACAGATTCCGCAATAGGATCCTGATCGCTTGCAAAATTCACAAAGGAGTGTTCTCTGAGTACAAGTGACCCGGCTCTTTTTTCAAAACGCACTATACGTTCGGCTGTTTTACTACCAGCATTAACATACCCCGAATAATCGGATGGTAATTGAACAAATCGCGTGACCATGAGTAGGTCTCTGCCCAAAATTTTGTCGGGCACCACCCACATTAATTTATTTTTTTTGGCCTTAAAAAAACTCTGGATAAACCCATTGGATTTTGGATAATCCATCATGAGCGAATCAATAGACTTTGGTCCAGGCAAGTTAGTTGAATTATCGCTTTGAGCCGCAACAAGTCCAAAGCTAAGGAGGGTAAAAACAGTAATGTATCGTCTAATTAGTCCCATCAATTTTTCTTTTTTAAGTCCATATTGCAATAGTCGCCATCAATGAAAATCCACAAAGAATCATCAACAGTTTTGACGACTTTTTTTCGTTCTTTTCAAAGAGTTCGGCGATGATCTCCAAAGTAGCAATGTACAAAAATGTTCCCGCCGCCAATGTGTCAAATATCGCCTCAAACATGATCGCCGTTTTACCGCTTTCGACACTGCCCAAATAACTGCCCAGCAAAACACCTAATGTTGTCATGAAAGAGAAAAATACAATTGTCTTGCGGACCAGGGAGGTGGTGCAAATGGAAATTATTTTAAAAGTTAGCATGACTTAGATGGTCAATATTAGTGATTAGTTGTCAGCTTAAAGATACGTAAATCCATTCAGCCCTATCGAATTGGCTACATCACTGATTATCTTTATATTTAAGTGCAATCTCACAACCTGAAACATCAACATTACACCTGAATAAATGGATAAGCGCAGTTTTCTTAAAAAAGCTTCATTAGCGGGCTTATTGCCTTTTAGTGTGCCAAACTTTATCAATGCTTCATCAGAGCATTCAACAAGTCGTGAGGCCAAACATATGGCGTATGAATTGACTCAAAAATCCGCCAAGCCGTATCTTAAACCTTGGTCTGGCTCAGAAGAAACTTTTTGGGAAGAGGTGCGTAGCCACTATAAATTAGTTCCTGATTTTATAAATCTTGAAAGTGGTTATTACAATATTATCCCTGAACCCACGCTTGAGGGGCTCAAACAAAATATGAATCAAGTCAATCTCAGAGGATCGCATTACATGCGCACTGAGTTGGACCAAGACCGCCATAAGATCGCGAAGAGTCTTGCTGATTTTATGGGTTGCCCACAAGAAAATTTGATCATTACACGCAATACCACGGAATCCCTAGATTTAGTCATTGCCGGGTATCCTTGGCAAAAAGGGGACCATGTGATTTATGCCATGCAAGACTATGGGGCCATGAAAGTCATGTTTGAACAAGTCAGCGAGCGCCACGGGTTGACTCAAGAGATTATTTCGGTGCCGAATCATCCCTCGAGCGATGAGGAAATTGTTGCGCTTTATGAATCAAAAATCACTCCGCAGACAAAAATGATTATGGTCTGTCATATGATCAACATTACCGGGCAGATTTTACCCGTGCGCAAAATATGTGACATGGCCCACAGTCACGGATTGGAGGTTTTGGTGGATGGAGCCCACTGCATAGGGCATTTTGAATTTAATATTCAGGACTTAAACTGCGATTATTATGGCTCTAGCCTTCACAAATGGCTCGCAGCGCCATTGGGCAACGGACTCTTGTATATTGACTCAAAACGCATTGCACAGCTTTGGCCCTTGCTTGCAGATTACGAAAAAGACCCCAACAATATATTGCGTTTAAACCATCTAGGAACCCACCCTGCCTACATTACTTTGGGAATTGGTGACGCCATCAATTATCTGAATTGGATTGGCTTAAAGCGCAAAGAAGAACGTCTGAACGCCTTGAGGTCCTATTGGATGGAAGCACTAAAAGATATCCCCGGCGTGGTCATCAACACCCCTTTCGACACAGGCCGCGCCCGTGGCATTGGCAATGTTGGCCTAATCAATATGACCCCAGCTCAAATGGCAGACCGACTTTTGAATGAGCACAGGGTTTTTACTGTAGCCATTGACTATGCCAATGTGAAAGGTTGTCGCATTACTCCGAATGTCTTTACCACATACGAAGAATTAGATCATTTTATAAGTGCCGTAAAAACTTTAGCTCAAGCCTAATCAATTTTTAAAACCCCGCAACACTGTATAATGCCATTGAATCCATTTAAAAATATAGGTCCAGGATTTATCGTTGCTGCAGCCTTTATCGGGCCTGGTACCGTGACCCTGTGTTCTATTGCTGGGGTATCATTTGGCTACACCTTATTATGGGCCGTTTTATTATCGACCTTAGCCACAATTGTATTACAAGAGATGGCTGCGCGTATCGGATTGATGACCCAAAAAGGTTTGGCCGAATTGCTCAGGCAACAACTCGAGCATTCTATTTGGCGACAACCTGCCTTATGGCTAATTATGCTCGCCATAGTTTTGGGCAATACAGCTTATCAAGCCGGCAATATCGGTGGTGGTGTTTTGGGATTAGAGGCCATTATGGGGCCTTTGACCTTTGAGGTTTTTGGCCTTAGATTAAATATTGCGGCATTGGCCTTAGGCTTGGGTGCGTTTATCGTACTCTCTCAAAATAGCGATAAACGTTTGACCCAAATCCTTACAGTACTGGTATTATTTATGAGCTTGTCTTTTGTCCTTACCGCCCTTATCATTCAGCCTGATATACCGGATTTACTGGCGGGTTTGGTCCAACCTAAAATACCTGAAAAAAGTATTTGGACCATTATTGGATTAATCGGTACGACCATAGTCCCGTATAATATTTTTTTACACGCTTCGCTGGTACGCAAAAAATGGCACAGCATTGATGCTCTACCACAGCTGCGGCGCGATACTTTTTGGACTATTGGCCTAGGCGGTGTAGTCTCAATGAGTATTGTTATTTGTGCTGCAGGTTCTGGAATTACACAAATCAATAATGCTGTAGATTTAGCACAAGGACTCAGCCCTCTTTATGGCTCTATGGCAACCATCCTTATGGGTGTGGGCTTATTCGCGACTGGAATGACCTCAGCAATCACCGCTCCACTTGCAGCGGCCTTCGTAGCCTGTGGTTGTCTGGGATGGTCCACAGATTTAAATCACAACCGATTTAAATTAGTTTGGCGTGCAGTGCTGCTGGTCGGTGTGGTTTTAGCGACCACACAAATAAAGCCCATAACACTGATTAAATTGGCACAAGTGGCTAACGGAACTTTAATTTTTATCATTGCGGCCCTAGTACTTTGGCTTGTCAATCAACAGACGTTAATGAAAAAAGCGGTCAATACAAGGGTTCAAAATGCATTTGGCATCCTTGTTTTTATCGTAACGCTGATCGTGGGATTAAAAGGGATCAGTGGCGTTTTGCAAATACTAAATTAAATGGACATCAACTGCGATTTAGGTGAAGGAATGGCTAATGACGCGCAAATTATGCCACACATCTCGCGATGTAATATTGCTTGTGGTGGTCATGCTGGCAACCCCGAAATCATGCAGCGAAGTATTGAATTAGCGGTGAAGCACGGGGTGGCCATTGGTGCCCACCCTTCCTATCCCGACAAAGATAATTTTGGCCGACTATCAATGAGTCTAACCCCCCAAGCGTTAAAAGAAACACTCTTTCAGCAAATCCAAGAATTAAGTCTTTACGCGCATCAGCAAGGCACTAAACTCAGTCACGTCAAACCTCATGGGGCACTATATCACGACCTAGCCCGCAATTCAGAATTAGGGCGACTATTTTTGGAGGTAGTTTCAGAAATCCTTGGGGAAACCATAATCATCACTGCCCCGAATTCTATAATGTTTAATGCCCCACTAGGTCCTAAACACATACTCTGGTCTGAGGGCTTTATCGACCGCGGTTATCAAAGCGATTTGCATCTTGTTGCCCGAGATCAAAAGCACGCCATTATTCATGATCCAGACCAAGCCCATCAACAGTTTTTAAGTCTTTGTAATGGTCACATAACCTCAATAGAGGGTCAAAACATACCGATAAAGGTCCATACTTGCTGCATTCACTCCGACCACCCAAACGCTTTACTGATCGCTCAGCGAATTAACCTCAACTGTGGTAACCATGAGGTCTAAATACACTTTGAATTATGTGCCTTTCGGCCAAAGTGCACTCCTGATCAATTGGCCCGCGGCTATCGCCCCCGAAATACTTTATGACATTATAGCGCTAAACTCGTTGTTGACTCATGAGGCAATTCTTGAGCGCGTTGTGGCCTATCATTCGCTTACATTGATTTTTCACCAGCCTCAGGAGAACTTTGACTTTTGGATAAATTATGTGGATGAGCAATATCAACAAGCCCATCAAACTCCGAGAATATCACAAACCACCCACAAGATTCCCGTGTGTTATGATCCTGAACTTGGGCCGGATTTAGTGGCCATATGTGCGGATAAAAATATATCCATCAATGAATTGATAGAGCAGCACAGCGCGCCTGAATATCTCGTTTATTTCATAGGGTTTCAACCTGGCTTTGTTTATATGGGCGGATTAAACCCCATACTGCACACGCCCAGAAAGTCCAGTCCTTCGCCATTTGTGGCAAAAGGATCCGTGGCTATTGGCGGGGCGCAAACTGGTATTTATCCTGCGGATGCTACGGGTGGTTGGCACGTTATCGGAAGAACCTATCACAATCTATTTGACCCACTTGAGTCTCCTGCTTGTAAGATAAAATCCGGAGACTTGATAAAATTCACTCCAATTTCCAAAGCAGAATTTGAGCACAAACAAAGCTTATCCTTATCCTCATCAAATCCACTCCTTCAGTCCGATACTAAAAAAAATGTAGTCTTTGAGCTGATAAAAAGCGGCATCTACAGCAGTCTCCAAGATCTCGGACGCCATGGATATCGCGCTCTAGGGGTTGTACAAAGCGGTGCGATGGATCAAATTTCAGCTAGAATAGCCAATACCTTGGTAGGGAATTCTCCCGGGGAGGCCGTTTTAGAAATAACCTACGGCGGAATTAAGTTAGCATGTCTTTCTGCTTGTAATATCGCACTTAGTGGGGCAGACTTTTCTGCTCAAAAAAATAATTTGCCCTTAGAATTAAACAAAGTAATAGCACTGCAGCCTGGAGACCTGATCACCATGAGTCAAAGAAAAAATGGGGCACGCACGTATTTAGCCATTGAACATGGATTTGACGCTGAGCTGGTCATGGGCAGTAGAAGCCAATACGCCCCAGTTACAGGGAACAAGCGTTTTAAAGACGGCGATTTTCTTTATCAAAGAATTGAGGGGCCCAACTCAGGCCAAAGGCTTACCAATCAGTCTCATATACTCCTAGATCATACGGAGTTGCCGCATAGGCAAAGTCAAAGCAACAACTGGTCCACTGAAAAAGCACTGGTCCTTACAGCGAGCACTGGTCCTGAGTACAATACGCTCATAGACTCAATCAAAAAATCCTTAAATCAAGAATTTACCATTGGGGCCAATGACCGGATGGGCTATCTGCTGAGTGAATTAATAAAAAATGATTGCTCCGCTATTTACTCCTCCGCTGTCCTTCCTGGCACGGTACAACTCACGCCCAGTGGTCAAGTTATTATTCTGACTAAAGACGGTCAAGTAACTGGAGGCTATCCTCGAATTCTAGTGCTTTCAGATGAATCATTGAGCCAATTAGGCCAGCGCATAAAAGGGCAAAAAATTCGATTTAATATTCTTTCCAACATTTGAATTCGTGCCCATTAAACAGAGGATTTAATTTGCATAAAAACTTCTTGAGAAAATAATGCGTGTTGCTCAGGCGACCAGTGTAAACTATCCGAAAAATTGAGCTCAATAATCTTATTGGTCTCCACATAGAGTGCCTGATGTTCTCGAGCGATAGCAGGCATAAGTGCGATTAAACCCTTCCATTTGGCCTCGGCGTGCTCAAACCACTCGGGTAAGGCGGGACTACTGAGATCAGCCCCAGTAGGCTCAGCCAAAATAAGCTTGGGCGGATGATCTAAGAGCATCGGATGTTGTTTGATCACGGCACATAAACCCGAGAGATCATTCGCGATTTGCTCAGAAGAGCGATCAAAATGAGTTTTTAAATCATTGGTTCCCAACATAAGTACAATAACGTCCAAAGGACGATGACTTTCAATCAGCACCGGTAAGATATCGGCGGCACTGCGCATGGGACGCTCAAGTTCATTAATTGTTGTGGTCCGCCCATTGAGCCCTTCTTCAATTACCGTAAAATCCTGCCCAAGTTTTTGCTGTAAGATCCCAGTCCATCTAACATGGGCCGGATAGCGCGATCCATCCTTTGGATTATAACCCCAGGTATTTGAATCGCCAAAACACAAAACTGATCCCCTCATAGGCCAATAATATCTATTATTTCAAAAGTAGATTTAGTTGAGGATAATTAATAAAGTGCCGGGTAAATGACCCATAAGCCCCGTGATTTAAAATTAAAGAATGTAGTCCGTCGTTACAAAATTGCTTTGGCGCTCGCGGAGCATATCGTTTATAATCCCCTTATTCAAGGCGTTATCTTTTGCTGCCAAAAATGTTCGAATCGAGAATGAACGCAAAGCATCATGAACACTAAGTGTACTTACTGCAGAATCTTTTCGCCCAGTAAATGGATAAGTGTCTGGTCCCCGCTGGCACGCACTATTTAGATTAACACGACACACCAAATTAACTAAGTAATCGATCAAGGGCGCAAGCTCTGCAGAATTAGTTCCGAATACACTCACCTGTTGCCCATAATTGCTCTGGGCCATGTCTTCTAATGGTAGCTGTATGTCTTCAAAATCTCGCACAGGGATCACAGGTCCAAATTGTTCCTCGTGATAGATTTTCATGTCCTTGGTCACTGGATACAATACCGCTGGAAATATAAAATTGCTACTGCGCTCACCGCCACGTTTATTGATGATTTTGGCTCCTTTGTCTAAGGCATCATCAATGAGTGACTGAATGTAGTCTGGTTTATGCGGCTCAGGAAGCGGCGTGAGCAGTGTGTTTTCCCAAGGCATGCCCAACTGTAGGGCATCCACAGCATCCGAAAAAGCAGATAAAAATTGATCTTTGATGGCTTTGTGTACGTAGAGAATTTTCAGTGCCGTACAGCGCTGTCCATTGAAGGAAAGCGTGCCTGAAATACACTCCGAAACCGCATTTTGCAAATCGGCACTGGGCAAGATGATTCCAGGGTTTTTCGCCTCCAGTCCAAGAACCAAACGCAAACGATTTTTATTTGGGTGTAAATCTTGCAGTGCAATAGCCGATGAACTATGGCCGATAAGGGCAAGAACGTCGATATGGCCAGATTTCATAATTGGGGAAGCTACTGCTCGACCACGTCCAAAAAGTACATTGACCACGCCCTTTGGAAAACTCGTCGCAAAAGCCTCAAGTAAAGGACCTATGAGCAATACGCCGAGTTTGGCAGGCTTGAAAATGGTCGTATTGCCCATAATTATGGCTGGTATGAGCAACGAAAAAGTCTCATTGAGCGGATAATTATAAGGCCCTAAGCACAAAACGATACCCAAAGGTCCTCGTCTAATATGGGCGCGTACATCACTGTCGTTCAAAAAGCGAGCCCCCTTTCGGTCAAAATCCTTACAAGCCTCTATAGTGTCGTAAATGTAATCTACGGTACGATCAAATTCTTTCTGGGAGTCGTTGTAATTCTTGCCAATCTCCCACATTAATAATTTCACCACCTCATCGCGTTTGGTCACCATTTTTGCGGCAAAATCTTCCATACACTTAATGCGGTCCGTTACGCGCATGGTGGGCCACTCCCCCATACCCCGGTCAAATGCTTTAACTGATGAGCGGATGGCCTCCAGAGCAGACTCCTCATCCATGGCACTCACCTGCCCAAGATAGGTTGGCCCCAATTGACCTGATTGATCAAGGGTTTCTATTGAGGAATAGACCTCGGTGGTGGGTCCATTCCAAGTTTTTACTTGGCCATCAAGGACATATTGATTTAGCGTAATTGGCTCCAAAGTGAACTCTTCGGGCACGGTAACAGTCGTTGGTTTCATAAAAGACATTTTAGCCTTTGAGGCTCTTAAAGAAAAAATTAGAACGGAAAAGAGCCTTCAACAGGCTTTATTTTATTGGAAGATGGGTAAAAAGTACGAAAAAATAACCAAATCATTAAAGCGCTCTTCAATTTAAAACCACCCATGAACTTATTCAAAGCGCATTGTATGATCTTAAAATCACCTTAAAAGAGCTGAAAAGCATGGATACGATTGAGTTTTTTCAAAATTATTTGTCACTTGTCTTGAACTAAATCTACTAAAACCACATCATGAAACATTTACTCACTTTATTAGCCATAACTCTTACTTTTGGCGTATATGGTCAAAAATCAACAATTAGAACCAACGTTCCTTCTGCAGACATATTTATCGACGGAAAACTTGTAGGCCAAGGGGAAGTTGGTGGGATAAAAATCCCAAGAAATGAATGCATTACAGTACAAGTCAGTGCTACAGGTTACCTGTCACAGACCAAAGAGTATTGCAAAATAAAGGGCATGCCACGAATTGAAAAAACAGAGTATATTGAACTCGGTGTTGACGATTCCTTCGAGGCCAGTGTGCAATCGGATTTCGCCAATAATGACATTATCATAAATCCAAAAAGTAAGGATGTCGAGCAAGTCTGGAAAAATGCATTTCGTTTGATATCCAATTATTTTGATGCCATGGAAGTCAACGACACCGACGTATACTACCTCAGAACATCATGGGTGGTTGCCACATTTAAAGGATATACAATTAGAACACGGGTCATTTACCGTATGACGAGAGAAAATCCATTGGAGTTCTCCATCAAGGTGGTTTCAGAACGTGCTGAAGGACAAACCAGCCCCAAAGACGATGAAAAGTATAAGCCTTGGACCCGTATCTTAAAGCGTTATGCTGCGCTCATAGAAGAGGTGCAACAGCGCTCATAAACACAAGAGCATATTCGACAATAATTTAAAGCCCCGTTTTGGGGCTTTTTCTATTTGCCATAGAGTATAGAAATCAACACTCAGTTTTTACAGCCAAAGCTGGCATGTGCATTATCGATAGTCCTGTCCAGATGGTCGCCATTACCGATGACATTATCCAGCGAACCCTGTTACTGATGGCCTTGTCGAGCCGGCCTATGGGAATCACAAATTAGTCTTAATGTTTATCCAACTGGTTTGAAATTATACTAATTTAGCGCTCAACCTAACCTTTATTTCCTTATGCTCAGTTCTTATAAATTCAAATTTTACCATCCCCTATTTTTATTAATAATACCATTTATCGGCAACCTAGTCAGTGCTGAGGTGAACTGGTCATGGTTCGATTTTACAATCATGAGCGTCCTATTATTGAGCCTTGGTCTTGGGATAAGTTTTGTGCTTAAAAAGTTCACACAAAGCCCAAATCGCAGGGCTTATATCGCCACTGTAATCTTGGTGTTTTTGCTCATCTGGGCTGAACTGGCCGTCGGTATTTTTGGTAGTCCGCTAGCTGGCAGTTAAGAGCAGATATAATAATCCGGCTACTGCTCCTCCTATAAATGGCCCTATAACGGGAATCCAAGCGTAAGGCCAATCCGAATTTTTTTGGCGCATCGGAATTAGGTGATGTACCAGACGCGGCCCAAAATCACGAGCAGGGTTTATGGCATAACCCGTGGTCCCTCCTAGACCCATACCGATGACCCAAACCAGGATGCCTACAGGTAAGGCATCGAGCGAACCAATGCCAAAGTTAGTCACCTCAGCGCCGTCTATTGATATGCTCGGCCCGGCAATAAAGAGCACCCCAAAGACCAACATAAAGGTCCCTAAAGCCTCACTAAACAGGTTGTTTTTTAAATTTCTTACCGCTGGCCCAGTGCAAAATGTGCTGCGTACCACATCTACATCTTCTGTAACCCTGTAATGATCAATATATAGAACATAAGCCAGCCAGCTCCCGGCCATAGCCCCTAAAACTTGGGCCAAAATATATCCTGCGGCCATTTGCCAGGCGAACTTTCCTGCCACAGCGAGTCCTATGGTTACTGCGGGGTTCAAATGTGCTCCGCTAAATTGTCCAGTAATGAATACGGCCACAAATACAGCAAACCCCCAAGCGCTGGTGATCAATACCCATGGCGTTTGACCTGAGCCAATGGTCTTTTTGAGGTTGACGTTTGCCACGACCCCCATACCCAATAAAAGCAATATGGCGGTGCCAATAAATTCAGCTATGTAAGGATTTATCATAATAAATAGGTTTTTAATATCTGTTCGGTATGCTTTATTTCATCTTTGATCCATTTGGCATCTTTATGGAGTTCCTCTGCCATTATTTGAGCGATTTCCGGCAGCAATCGCTGCGTTTCACGAGCATCTAAAAATAGAGCTCTCACCCTTCTGGCGATAACATCTTCAAGACGCATGGCCATTTCATAACGCATGCTGTATAAAATTTGATTTTTACTAATATAGTACTTATCACTCAATGATTTGTTTTGACTTTCAGGACCTTGGTTTAAAACTTTAGTCCGTTCACTGCCATAAATATGAAGCGGATCATCGAACGAAAGCCCCGCTTGATAACCGAAGAGCTTTAACTTTCGTGTTTTGCATTTTTTGGTAGGCAAACCCCCGACCATCGCCGCCGCATTCAATGTGTCTTCTGCCATTTTGCGGTAGGTGGTCCACTTTCCCCCTAATACACTCACCAGACCACTGGTGCTGACGTGTACTTTGTGATGCCGAGAAATCTCTTTGGTTTTGCCCTCCTTCACCGCACTGGCAGCCAAGGGGCGTAATCCAGCAAATACACTTTTGATGTCTTCGCGAGTGGGCTTTTTATGCATATACTGGGCGGCATTATTTAAGACAAAGTCGATTTCCTGATCTAAGGCCTCGGGTTCTGACAAAGGTGCCTCAATTAGGGTATCCGTAGTGCCAAGGATGACATGATCATGCCAAGGCACAGCAAAAAGCACGCGTCCATCTGAAGTTTGCGGAATCATAATGGCATGGTTGCCCTTTAAAAAAGTCCGGTCTAAGACCAAATGTATCCCCTGGCTTGGGGTAATTCTGGGTTTCGCTTTTGGGTCGTCCATTGCCATGATCGCATCACTGAACACCCCCGTGGCGTTGATCACCACAGAAGCGGAAATCTCAAAGTCTTCTCCGCTAACTGCGTCCTGAAAGGTCACACCACTGACCAGTCCATTTTGTTTTTTTATACGGATAACCTCAGCGTAATTTAACAAGCTTGCTCCGAGGGAATCAGCAGTCAATGCTAGGCTTATGGCCATACGCGCGTCGTCGAATTGGCCGTCGTAATACACCACTCCGCCACGCAGTTCATCTTGATTCACATTTTGAATCATATCTGTGGTTTGCTTTTTGCTCAGCCACTGAGATTTTCCGAGCCCCAAATCCCCAGCCATCATGTCGTATATCTTGAGACCAACGCTGTAAAATGGACCATTCCACCAGGAATAAATTGGGATAACAAAACTCATATCACGCACCAAGTGCGGTGCGTTTTGTTTCATTATCCCACGTTCTTTGAGTGCTTCAATGACTAGCGAAACATCGCCGTTTTGTAGGTAGCGCACGCCTCCATGTACGAGTTTTGTGCTTCGTGAAGAGGTGCCTTTGGCAAAATCATGGCGTTCCATAAGCAGTGTGCGATATCCGCGATTCGCGGCATCCACTGCGATACCTAGACCACTAGCCCCTCCTCCAATAATGACTACATCCCATTGGCTTTGTGATTTTACGCGCTCTTTGTGGACTGATCGCCGCATTTAAGATAAAATTCTGGTGATGCGCTCGTGCCATAAATTGATGACTTCCTGAGTGGACTCGTTTGGAGTGGGCGTAAACACGCGGTCGCTGTGCCACATGGCCTCCAAGGCTTGTAGCGATGTCCAAACGCCCACAGCCAATCCCGCCAGAAAAGCGGCTCCAAGTGCAGTGGTTTCCGTCTCCCTTGGTCTTATGACTTGGGCACTGAGCAGATCGGCCTGAATTTGCATCAGTAAATCGTTATTGCTGGCTCCACCATCAACCTTTAAAGTTTTAAAATCAACTCCAGCGTCTTTTTGCATTTCTAAAATAATATCCCGTGATCTTAGTGCAATAGCCTCAAGAGCGGCTCTGGCGATATGTCCCTGAGCCGTACCTCGAGTAATCCCAAAAATCGTTCCTGTAGCGTAGGGGTCCCAATAAGGGGCGCCGAGTCCAGATAGTGCGGGTATAAAGGTTACTCCATCACTGTGTTCTACCGATGCCGCGAGGGCCTCAATATCGGCTGATTTTTCGATCATATGCAATTGATCACGCAACCATTGCACCAAAGATCCTGCAGTGAATACACTACCTTCTATGGCATAGGTGACTTTACCACCGATTTGCCAGGCGATGGTCGTGAGCATTTTATTTTTTGACACTACTGGCGTATCCCCAGTGTTCATGATGCAAAAACAGCCGGTGCCGTAGGTGTTTTTAACGGTCCCTGGTTCAAGACACAGTTGCCCAAATAGGGCCGATTGTTGATCGCCAGCGACCCCAGCAATAGGAATACGAGCGCCCAACAATGCGTTATCCGTATGACCGACCACCTCAGAAGAAGACTTGACCTCGGGCAAAAGCGCCTCGGGTACTTCCAGAATCGACAAGAGCTCCTGGTCCCAGCACAGCTCATGAATATTATACATCAGGGTTCTACTGGCATTGGTGACATCGGTGACGTGAGTCTGGCCCCCAGTGAGCTGCCAAATAAGCCAACTGTCTATAGTCCCAAAAGCCAATTCCCCTTGTTCCGCGCGCTGGCGCAATTCAGGATCACTGTCTAAAATCCACTTGACCTTGGTACCCGAGAAATAGGCGTCGATGACCAGACCTGTTTTATCTAAAAAAGTTTGCGCGTGACCTGCGCTGCTTAATTCTTGGCAATAGTCTGCAGTGCGGCGATCTTGCCAGACGATGGCATTATACACCGGCGCGCCTGTTTTGCGATCCCAGATGACCGTGGTTTCCCGCTGATTGGTGATCCCTATAGCTGAAATATCCTCGGGACGAATTCCAGCCTTTTCTATGGTCTCTTTAATGGCTTTGAGCTGGGTCTCCCATATCTCTAAGGCGTCGTGCTCCACCCATGCTTTCTGAGGAAATATTTGGGTGAACTCATGCTGTGCTAGGGCGATTTGGGCTCCGTATTGATCAAAAATGATGGCTCTTGAACTGGTTGTTCCAGCATCTATGGAAAGTATATATTGCGACATAACTCAACTTCTTTGGAATCTGAAGTCAAGTTAATAAAAATTGAAGATTTAAGTAAGTGCTTAAAAACCGAACTCGCTCTGACGCAAAGCTCTGTATCCGTTCTGGAATTGATTGATTACCTCGTCTGGCGATGTATTCTTGATTAAATCATTCCAATTCTTGGTGTTGTCCGTATGGTCAAAATCTACATGCTTGAGCGTCCAAAACTGCAGTTCATAAATCACCGGGTAGAGGTCAATTCCCCTATCGGTCAAGAAGTATTTTTTAATTTTTTTGTCTCGTGGGTTTCGTATAAAATCAATTATACCCATAGCTACAAGATTTTTGAGTCGATCTACCAAAATGTTTGTCGCAATCCCCTCGTCAGATTTTTTCAAAAATTCTGAATAAGTACTTTTTCCACGAAACAAATCGCGAATAATAAGTAAGGACCATTTATCTCCTAAAAGATCTAAAGAAACGGCGCAAGCACAAGACTGTTTGGGATAAGAAAGTTTTTCTGAATTCATTTTCCCTTATTCTGCAATATGATCCAAAAATAATAAATTAACAATTACGTAACATTGAAATACGCAATTAAACTAAATTAAATAGTCGTTCAGCTAAAAAAGTTGAAGAATTCTAGCTTTTGTGATCTTGTGTCTCTCGGCTGTACCCGATGTACATCAAAAGCATGAGATACCCAAATAACGCGCCGGTAATAATCAACAACACATCAAATGGTTGGGACGCGCCAAAAGACAGGCGCAATAAAACGGTCGTAATGACGAATCCTGTATTGCGGATCAGCTTAAAATAATCTTGCGATAGCGCGTAAGACAGCAGTAAAATCAATACATCGGCCAATATCAAGGCCGTAAAGAAATCTTTGTAAAAAATCGAATCAAGGTCATTATTAAATGAGGCCACCAGATGTTCTCCTGTGAATTGTACCACAGCAAAATCTACTAAATGAAGCAATGAAATACCCCCCAAGAGGACCAGTAGTATTGCTGATACTTGACGTTTTAAACTATTAAATCTCTGTTCACTGGGATCCATGTCGGGCTGTCCGTAAGCCTTGAGTTTATTTTTGGCTTTTATAAATAGCAAAATCGCCAAGGCCATAATCAAAACGGCCCCCAAATCAATCACAAGCTTGATAAACCCCGGATTACTGATTTCAATCTCAGCAAAATTAATGTTGGTAATGTCTCCAAATACGCGGCGCACCATAATAAGCGAAATCACTTCAAATTGCTTTAAAAGAGACGTGCTGAACGAGCGCGGCAAATAGAAGATTAACAAGTAAATCTCGAAAATAAGAATAAATGAAAACGGCGTGTAAATAGCGTTGATCGGATTTTGTAATAGTTGTCCCCCAAATAGTTCAATAGGCCAAAACTGTGCGAGTCCTATTAATGCTAAATGGGCGAAAAAGCCCACAATTGCCAAGATCACTGTAAGTCGCTCTAGTTTCGCGCGATTTTCTACGGAAAAAAGAAATGAATATAATTTACTCATTTTTAGATAATTATGTCTCTAAGGTAATTGAAATATTTCGATTTCCTATGGTTAGAGCCCCGACTTTGAATTATCTTTGACCTGAAAAAGAAAAAATTATGAACTCAAGAACTGCACTATTCGTGCTCCTCTCCTTGTTTTACTTCAGCAATATTATGGCTCAGAAATATGAAACTCAACCGTATGAATTGATTCAAAACTTCGAAGAAGCCGAATTACGCTTTTATCCTCCTGTGATGAAAATTCAAAGCAATGGCGATTTTGGATCCTTGTTCCGATATATTTCAGGGGGCAATGAAACGGGGACAAAAATTGCGATGACCACACCGGTACAAATGGGTAATACTTCCGGGGAGCCAGTGATGCAATTTGTGCTTCCTGCTGCTTACAATAAAAACAATACCCCAAAGGCAATCTCGCCAAATGTAAAAGTTCTTGAGTCAGAAACGGGCTATTATCTGGCTACCCAATACGGGGGCTATTCTATGAATTGGCGCGAGAAAAAAGCCGCAAAAAAACTAAAAGAAGTTGCCGCTAGTCAGGGGCTTGAAATTTCAGGCGAACCTATACTGCTGGTTTACAATAGTCCTTTTGATGTTTTTAACCGCAAAAACGAAGTGCTTTATAAGGTGATCAAGAATTGAAAAGTCTGAGATAACACCAGTTAATCTCTTCGAGCCAAAAAAGTTAACAAAAATGGGCGTTTAAGGGGATAAAAACTCCACTAGCAAGCGATGAAAATGGTGTACACCCTGCTCTCGAGTCGGGCTAAAACGCCCTGTGGTGTAATGTCGCGATTCCATGCCTTTTTGGACTGCCTCGACCACATATTCATCTTCGCGTTCGACCTTATCCAGATCTGCCCCCGCACCTTGATCGAGTTTTGAGGCGTCTAACACGTAGGTAATAAAAGACACTTTGGACTGCTTTTTTGAGATGGGGCGCACCACATTAATCGAGAGTCCCCAAGGATAAAAATTAAACATCATATTTGGGAAAACCCAATAGTAATAGGCAGAGACCGACTTACCATAATCAGGGTGTCCCTTTGTTAGTGTAAAACTAAGCGCATCCCCTTTACTCAGCCCAATCTGAAGGTTCATGTGCGGATATAAATGCGTCTCGTACGTCTCGTAATCAATGGCCGCATTGAGGCCCTGATGGACAAATGGAATATGAAATCCTTCGAGATAATTATCACAATACAAGGCCCAATGACCATTCACAAGATAATCACGACTGCGCACGGGGTCAAATTTGAGCTGATCAAGGGCCATAAATCCGACGCGCTCTTGCATTTGCGCTAAAACCTCATCGAGATCAAAGGCAGGCTCAATGCTGGTAAACATAAGGCCATACCAGTTGCGCAGTGGATACTGATGTAAGTGATCACAGGGGCGAGGAAAATCCTCAGCCTGTTCAAATTCAGGCATGCTTCTAAACTGACCATCAAGGCCGAAACGACGGCCGTGATAGTGACATATAATTTGTTTGCCCCGCCCTGGATGATGGGCTAAAAGATTGCCACGATGGGTACAAACATTAGACAAACAACTTGTTTGCTCATTCTTGTCACGTACCAGCAACATGGGTTCTTCAATAAGTGGGGATAAAAAGTTCAAAGGCGCGTGGGATTCACTCAGCGGCAACAAGGTTTCTTGATCCCCTAGAAATTGCCAAGTCTTACTAAATACCTCATCGGCCAGCCTTTGGAATACCTCGGGATCGCGATAAAAATGGGCGGGCAGGGTTTCGGCCTTTTTTATATCTGGATGGACGAAAAATTTACTCATTTCTTGGGCTTGATTAAGGTAAAGTAAATAAAAATTCCTGCAAGCACCAACAAGCCTCCATAGGCCACTACCTCTAAGCCGCAGCCATATATAATCCAAAGACAAAAGCCGATGGATAGCCAGGAAACCGTTTGCATCATTCGATTCCGGATAGCGTCCCTTTTAAGCAGCAACAGCAGGCTGATAATGGTCATCAAATATGGCGTGAGTACAGAAAGCGTCGAAAGGTTCATCATAAAGCCAAAGACTTGAGCTAAATGCTCTGAAAATCTAAAGGTCAAAACCGTTGAGGCCAAGACACTCGATATCGCTATGCCGATAATCGGCGATCCATGACGATTGACGCGCGCAAATATTTTAGGAAAGAGTCCGTCTTGGGCCGAGGCCATGGGAATTTGGCCTTGTATGAGCAGCCAGCCGTTTAGGGCCCCAAGAGTGGCGGCAATGGCCCCCGCAGCCACGATATACTTCGCTTTTTCGCCCCAAAAGACCGATGCAGCATCGGCAAATGGCGCTGACGAATCTTTTAATACTTCAGGGGGGAGTATGCCGAAAATCGCTACGGAAGATAAAATATAGGTAACTCCGGTAATCCCCAAGGCTATCATTCCGGCGCGTCCTACTGTTTTGGCTGCGTTTTTTGTGCGTCCACTGGCCACGGTAGCAGATTCCAGTCCTAAAAATGCAAAAAGGGTTAAGGTGGTCACGGCAGAAATGGCCTGAAAATCGCTTTGACCTGATAAATTGTCAAAATTGATTAGTGACCAATCGATATAAAAGACGCCAATAAATCCGATGGACAAAATTGGTAGTAGCTTTAATACTGTGGTTATTTTTTGCACCCAGGCGACCGTGCGAATCGAAAAACTATTCACTGCGCTAAGCGCCCAAATCGCCCCTAGCCCGCAACTGATCGCAAGTGGGGTGTTGTGGTTGATTTCGGGAATAAAAACTGATAAATAGCCCACAAAGGCAACGGCAATTGCTGCATTAGTGCACCAGATCGAGACCCAATACCCCCAGCCAACTAAAAATCCCCAGAAATCGCCCAGCATTAATTTTACATAAGCATAGGGCCCCCCGATAGTCTCAGGCAGTCGCTGACTCAGTTGACGAAAAACCAAGGTGAAAAGCAAGGCCCCAATAGCAGAGTATAACCAGCCCATCAGGCCAATACCGCCAAAAGCGGCGAGTGTCGCGGGCAATAAAAAAATACCCGAACCGATCATGTTTCCGGTCACCAGAGCTGTACTCGACCAAAGTCCAATTTTTATCATACCCGTTCTTTAGAAAAAGTGCTTTAACTCCTTTTGAAAATAAGCCGCGCTTTGTGCCACACTGCTCATAGAATCCTTGACGAAATTACCGCCTTGTTCAATGTAATGGTGTTTCAGCCCGGCACGCTCGGGATCAGGCATCAAAGTTGTGTAATCGATTGATCCATTACCAAGTTCAGTATAGTCCTGGGTCACCTTATCCATGTCTTTAATGTGCCAAAGAGGATAGCGGCCGGGAGCCAATTCGATGATCTCTTTTGGAGTAAACACCCCTGCCCGAGAAACCCAATAAAAATCGACCTCCAGCTGGACATGTGCTGGGTCAGTTTGCTGTATAATGTATTCATAGGGCATGAATTCCTCGTACTGCTCAAATTCATAGCCAAAATTATGATAGGCAAAGCCCATACCGGCTGCGGCGGTTCGCTCTCCGATAATGCTTAATTGTTCCGCCAACTTTTTAAATCCATCTAGGTTGCGATCCGCCTCCCTAACTATTGGCCAAACAATATACTCATCTCCAAGACGCGAGGCGCCTTCGATACAGGCATCTGTGTAGGCCAATAACACCTCTTTTGACGACCACATATGATCTGCAAACCCATAATGACCGCTGTTGGTAGTTAATTCAAGGTCCGTGAGTAGTTGTTTAAAGGCCTCCGGACTCATCCCATAATAGGTCTGACTCGTGACGTCATAGCCATATGACTCAAAATTAGTGTATCCCATAGCTTTCAGCGCCTTCAGAGTACCTGTGACGTCACGCTCCATGGCATCGCGAACTGTGTAAAGTTGCAAGCCCATTTTACGTTTTGAAGGTGTCGGACCTATGCAGGAAAACGGCATTAAACTTGCCAGATAGGCGCTACTCCCGAGCTTTATAAATGTTTTTCTCTTCATTGTTCCAATAAAATTATGTAAATGTTACTTTACATTAATATTGTAAAGGCCACTTAACACATTTTTAGTAAAGTATACTTTACTTAAAATTTATTATATTTGTCAAGAAAATCTTTTGACGAGGTATTATCTTTCGAAAGAAAGGTACAACAATTTAAGTGAACCCTTCATGATATTTCGCCATCGCGTTAAAGAATACCGTCTCACAAAAGGCTGGTCACAACAAGAGCTCGGAAGACGCCTAGATGTGAGCCGACAAACAATCATTTCAATCGAGAGTTATCGCTATAACCCTAGTCTTGAACTCGGCATGCGCCTTTCTCTTTTATTAGAAGTGCCGATGGAAATCTTATTCTATTTCGATTTCCCATGGGAAAATCCTTCACCGTGACGGCGAAATGACAAGTCACATGCTCATGGGGGCTTCTGACAAAACTTTTTTATTAAATTCGTGAGGAATAAATTAAGTATTTAGCCCTCCGAATGTTTACCGAAAATCAAATTAAATTGGCTGCCGCAGCTTCTGCAATGGCACACCCCGTTAAAGTGGCCATCCTAGAATGTTAAACGGCTAGCGATGAGTGGCATGAAAACTGTCTTGCGGACATGATTAACCTCCCAAAGGAAGCAGTACAAAAAGGGCTTCAAGAATTGCGGGCTCTAGGGCTTATAGAAGGTCATATTTCACAAGATCGTATGCGCTTTCGGCTCAATAAAGAAAACTGGCAGGGGTTTAAGGACTATATCCGCAGTAATTTCGATTAATTTTTGGTCAAATTAACTATTGCCTTGTCGCGCACCCCAATTCTGAAATGCGTCAAGTCGGTCAACAATCGGTACAACATCGAGGCCCTACTGCACATCACAAATCTCAATAGCCCGAATCAGTGACCCAATCAAATCTTTAGACCTCGGAATAAATTCTTGTGCAACATAACCCTCATAGCCCGTTTCGGCTATCGCGCGCATGATGGCAGGATAATACAACTCTTGACTTTCGTCAATTTCATGACGACCCGGCACTCCGGCGGTGTGATAATGCCCAAAATACTGATGGTTGTTTTGAATCGTGCGGATTATATCCCCCTCTTGAATCTGCATGTGATAAATATCGTAAAGCAATTTAAAATGCTCACTCCCCAAGGCTTTGCACAAAGCAATCCCCCAATTAGAATGATCACACATATAATCCGGATGATCTATTTGATTGAATAATTCCATTTGCAAGACCACACCATGGCTTTCGGCCAAAGGCAATATCTGACTCAAACCATCGACACAGTTTTGAAGTCCTTCTCCATCGGTCATGCCATCGCGATTGCCGCTAAAGCAGATCAAATTTGTATACCCAGCCTCCGCCACAAGCGGGATGATTTTGGTGTAATTTTCAATGAGTTCTTGGTGATATTTTAGGTTGTTCCAACCCCTTGTTAGGCCGAGTTCCGCACCATTACACATGGAACAGTGGATGTTGTGTTTTTTTAAAAGTGGCCAATCTTTTGGACCCACCAAATCAATAGCCCCTATCCCCAAGCGACGAAGCGTAATTAAAAATTCTTCCAAAGGGATCTGCTCAAAACACCAATGACAAACACTGTGGTTAATTCTAGTTTTGGTTTGTGAAAGATTCAAAACCTGCCTAGACGACACTTGTGTTGCGCCGCTCAAACTTGTCATTGAACCCAGCGCTAAACCGCTCAAAGTGGCCTTCTCTATAAAATTTCGTCGCTTCATATTATGACAATGAGTGGTTAAATTACGAATTTATCGGCAGTTTCTATGGCTCATTTTCTAAGCCCCTAACTGTGAGATATACATGAACCTATTCTGATTTTAACAAAAAATGAGCAAAACACTTAAAAAAGAAATGTACTTTCATGGGCACAATAACTTGTGCTACAAATTCATGGGACATCAGCATATCGTAAATAGGTTTAGTTTTGTTTTTTTCGCTCTACTAATGATGATGGTCTCTACAGCCTCAATGGGTCAAGAGTCAGCAGAACAGAGGCCTCAAACAACCGCCTATTATACCGACATTCCTCCAAAAATTGATGGTAAAATTAGCGATGAGGTATGGCGCAAAGCTGAAGTTCTTTCTCATTTTCGTCAAAATTTCCCAACGGACACTTTGGCTGCACAGCACCCTACCTCTATCAAGTTTTTATTTGACGACACTTATCTCTACATTGCGATTCAAGCAAAAAGTAGCGGTTCAGATTTTGTGGCCACTTCGCTCAAACGCGACTTTAGAGGATCTACTACCGATAATGTATCTTTCTTTTTCGACACCTTTATGGATGGGGTCAATGCCTATCAATTTGGGGTGAATCCCTATGGCGCCCAAAGAGAATCTCTGGTTTCTGATGGTGGTATTGATCGGGATTCGTTTAATCCGAACTGGGATGTGAAATGGTTTTCTGAGGGCCATATTGAAGGGGATACCTACGTAGCCGAGTTAGCCATCCCCTTTTACTCAATCAAATATCCTGAGGGTTGCACCCAATGGAACATGCAAGCTTATCGATTTGACCTACAAACTAATGAGCGCAGTATATGGAGCCGTGTCGATCAAAATCAAATGCTGTCAAACCTCGGTTATCTCGGGGTACTGCATTTTGATCGGCCACTTCCAAAAAACAACAATACATCATACTTTATCCCCTATATCAATGGCGCGCGCAGCAAAGATTTTGAAATCGATAGCCCGGCAACTGATGACATAAAAGTTGGTTTTGATGTAAAAATTCCTGTAGGGAGTCAAATGATTCTAGACTTGACTTTGAATCCGGATTTTTCCAATGTAGAAGTCGACGACCTGATCAACAATATCTCGAGGTTTGAAGTATCACTACCAGAAAAACGTCAATTCTTTTTGGACAACAGTGACCTTTTTTCCAGCTTTGGTAATGGGCGAGATGCTTCTCCATTTTTCTCGAGACGTATCGGCATTGCTCAGGATCTTGAAGGCAACACCATTCAAAATGACATTATCGGTGGACTCCGACTCAGTGGAAAGTTAAACAGTAATCTACGTCTAGGGCTTTTGTCACTGCAAACTCGCGCAGATCAAGCAAATGGGATTCCGAGCAACAATAACAGTATGCTCGCCCTGCAGCAAAGGGTCTTTGGCCGCTCGCAAGTAGGACTTTTTGTGATTAACAGAGAAGCTACTGGAGACCAAGCATTGCCCGAAGGCTACAATACATTTAACCGCGTTTTGGGTCTTGATTACAGCCTGGCTTCCTCCAATAATAAGTGGACTGGCAAGTTTTTTGCCCATAAATCAATGAGTGAAAATGATACGGCAGGAAATTTATCGGGACAGGCACAACTGCGTTTTAACAACAGATTTTGGAACATCTTTACTCTAGCCCTATTTGTCGATGAAGAATTTGAATCGGACTTAGGTTTTATTCCACGTACCGGATTTATTAAAAAAGCGGATAAAGTGACCCGCAGTTTTTATCCCAAAAGTGGCTCGGTAAACACTTATCAACTCGGCTGTTATAATGAGTTTTATTTCGCACAAGACTTAGATTATAAACAGACGGATCAGACCTTGAAATTTGAGTATATCGTCAACTATAAAAATCAATCGCGTCTTGAGCTCAACTATTTTATGCGCTATGTCTATCTGTTTGACGACTTTGATCCCACCCGCGGTGATGATGCTCTTGCCCTACCCATGGGAAGTGAATACACCTATAATTCTTGGGCTTTGGAATACAATTCTCAACCCGCAGGGATTTTTACATGGGGAGCGACGGCTACTACAGGTCAGTTCTTTAATGGCAAGCGGGTTGGTCTCCAAGGACGTATCAATTACCGCGCTCAACCAACCTTTAATATGAGTGTGGATTTTGACTATAACGATATTCGTTTGGCAGCACCATATCCTTCGGCCAAACTATTTTTAATCGCACCAAAGCTCGAGTGGACCTTTACAAAGAACCTCTTTTGGTCGAACTTTATTCAATACAGTAACTTCAGTGATAATTTTGGGATTAACTCGCGCTTGCAATGGCGATTCGCCCCCATGTCTGATTTATTTTTAGTTTACAACGACGGATACGACTCTGTGAATTTTTACAAACGCTATCGCTCCATCAACCTAAAATTAAACTACTGGTTTAATATATAGCCCTTCGCGCTTGGTGACTTCTAAGCACATTTTTCGCGATTTCCTACAGAGCAGACTTGCTCCAATACCAGCGACATCATAAGTCAAACATAAGGTTCACCCCTATTCAGTAGCTATCAATAACCGCTGAAATGCTTCAATAGCCTGGTATTCTGGCAGACCTAGTCGATCGTATAATTCTGCCGTATGGGCATTGCGCTCTTCGGCCCTTTGCCAAAACTCTCGGTTATCAGGGCCAGGAAAAACTGGAGCATCCTTTTGCGATTGATGTTTAAAAATGGCCTTTCTTTTACTAAACACTTCGGCGGGACTCAGAGGAACAGCCATATCTATTGCCTCGATTGGCCATTCTTGCCAAGCGCCACGATAAAGCCATACATAACAAGATTTAAACCACTCTTGTTTTGAGCATTGTGCCAAAGCCTGCGTAATGGCCTCTAGACAAACTCTGTGTGTTCCATGAGGATCGGACAAATCTCCGGCCGCAAATATTTGATGAGGTTTTATTTCATTGAGTAGTGCTACTGTCAATGCAACATCTTCAGGTCCCAACGGATTTTTTTTGATGGTTCCTGTCTCGTAAAAAGGAAGTTTCATAAAATGAATCCGGTCAACAGGCACTCCGACAAAGCGACATGCCGCTTTGGCTTCGACCTTGCGTATTAATCCTTTCAAATTGCGCAGTAATTCATCATCCATTTGATCCAAATCGCTTTTGTCTAAAGCGAGCTTAACCAGTTTTGAGAGATCATTATCCAAAATCCCTTTTGAATGATTTATCTCGTCGAATAAATCGATTAACTGTACGACATAGTCATCAAAAACAGCAATATTTCCTGAAGTCTGGTACGCCACATGAACTTCATGGCCCTGATCCACTAATCGCTTGAAAGTGCCGCCCATAGAAATCACATCGTCATCAGGGTGTGGGCTAAAAATAAGCGATCTTTTGGGCATTGGATTGGATCGTTCTGGTCGATGAAAATCATCAACCTCCGGTTTACCCCCTGGCCAGCCGGTTATTGTTCTTTGAATTTTATTAAAAATATCCAGATTTATGGCATAGGCTCCATTATGCGCTGAGAGTAAGGATTCCAGACCATTCTCAGAATAATCATTCTCGGTTAACTTGAGGATTGGTTTTTGGGTTTTATAACAAAGCCAGATCACGGCCTTTTTTACCATTTTAGGAGTCCATTCTACTGATTGAGTAAGCCAGGGCGTGGCATAGGCAATCAAGTCAGAAGCCGCAGCTTCGTCTAAAAATACATCGGTATTTGGGTGATTTTGTAAAAAAGTAGCTGGTATTTGATCGGTGACTGGCCCCTCGAGAGATTTTTTTATGATTTCTGATTTCCCTTCACCCCAGGCCATCAAAATAATTTTTTTTGCCTTCAAAATAGTCCCTACCCCCATTGTAATTGCGCGATTAGGCACATATTCTGCTCCATTGAAATCACTGGCAGCGTCTAACTTAGTAATACGATCTAAACTAATTAATCTTGTTTTGGACTTTCGTCCAGAACCCGGTTCGTTAAACCCGATGTGTCCGGTGCGGCCAATCCCCAAAATTTGAAGATCCAAGCCCCCTGAATCTGCAATTTTCTTTTCATACTCAATACAATAATGAATAATCTCATCCTCTGTGAGCATACCATCGGGAATGTGCACCTGATCCTTGGGGATATCGATATGATCAAATAAATGTTCATGCATAAAGCGGTGATAACTTCGCACAGCTTGCGGTTGCATGGGATAATATTCATCAAGATTGAAGGTGATTACCTTGTTAAAACTGAGATCTTCCTCGCGATGCATGCGGACCAACTCGGCATAGAAACTTTTTGGGGTTGATCCTGTGGCCAAGCCTAGAACACAAAATTCACCGCTCTGATTTTTTTGCCTTATGATTTGGGCTACGTCCTTGGCAATTTGACGGGAGGCATTTAATGCAGTGTCAAAAACCTGCACGGGTCTGTTTGAAGTCATAAAATGGAATTGCAGAATTTAAATTTATGAAAATTTCATGACTTGAGCCAATCACAAAAAAAAGGAGCGGGGTTCCCGCTCCTTCCTACAAATGTAGCTTTCAAAAGTTATTTCATTTTTATTGGCAAGGATGGTGCTGAAACCCATTTTATCAATGTTTCAACTAGGCCATATAAATAACCATATACAGCAAGTGAGGCATACATTTGTATTAATAAAACAATAACGCCGATATACGACATCACGACGGCAGTCAATGACGCCATAGAATAATTGTCGCCAATTTGAGACATCGAGCCTCCCATGTCTAAATCATTTAATGAGTTAAAAGCTCCACCAATTACTTCGAGGGGCGTGCCATCTAATAATTGAGCCAAAATCATCATAGGGAATTCAAATACAGGCATAACAGCCCCCAAAAAGTTAGATCCTGCACTGGTGTAAACTCCAGAATTCAAAAGCCATGCAAGTGTCATGGTGACAGCGCCGAAAAAAGCCATAACCGCCATAAATTCACCTACCATTCTAATGTTGATCATAACAAAGTCTTTAAAAACAAGGCTTAATACCCCATTATGACCTCCTTCGAATGATTTGCCTGCACTGCGAATCACTCTTGCAAGCAAGAATCCCGCGTATACAAAGACTAACATTGATAAAATACTCCCGGCTTTAGCCATTCCTCCATCAGCATTACCGATATAATCAAATGCCGACTCTACTGTTCCATATAGAAAAAGTACCAGGAAAATAAAAGAGGCGTAATTGTAAATACACGAAATGTGTTTTCTAACTCCATCATTGGAATTAAAATTTGAAAGCATGTCAGAAAACATGCCAGCCTTCATGGCGCCTTCAGCTTTTTCAGGCAAACCGAGAATGGTGTCTAAGATTTTCATATGATAATTGGTTTAAGTTGTAGACATAAAAATAGTTAAAATTTTATTAATATCATTTTTTTTTAACATTTAAATAAATAATCCTCAAATTTATTGAGCTAAGAATACATGATTCTCAAAGGTTTTATCTTGTTTATATACGATAAAAAGCATCTCTATTTTTTAATTTAACCGATATTATTTATAATCAATACCTATAATGAAATTGATGTTTCGAATGAATTTAGCTCGAAAGTGCGTTAATTCTTCATTAAATTCGAAGACTAAAAGCAAAATTATGGACCCACATCATTCTAATGGATCAAGCGGCGGAAAATGTCCGTTTTCGAATCCATCCCACCGTCATACGGCGGCTGGCGCACTATCTAATTCAGATTGGTGGCCAAATCAGCTCAATTTAAAAATGTTGCATCAAAATGGACCCCAAACCAGTCCAATGGATGCATCATTCAACTATAAAGAAGCCTTTAGCAAATTAGATCTCGAAGCTGTCAAAAAAGATTTGTTTGACTTGATGACCGATTCACAAGATTGGTGGCCCGCAGATTATGGACATTACGGGCCATTTTTTATCCGTATGGCCTGGCACAGTGCTGGGACCTATCGCGTAGGTGATGGTCGTGGTGGTGCCTCAGCAGGGACTTTGCGTTTTGCGCCGCTGAACAGCTGGCCAGATAATGGGAACTTAGACAAAGCACGCAGATTGCTTTGGCCCATCAAACAGAAATACGGCAACAGCATTTCTTGGGCAGACCTTATGGTGCTGACCGGAAACTGCGCTCTAGAATCTATGGGCTTTAAGACTTTTGGATTTGCCGGAGGGCGTGAGGATGTATGGGAACCAGAAGGTGATATTTATTGGGGGCCAGAGACCGAGTGGCTTGGTGACGAGCGTTACACTGGGGATCGCAACCTAGCGAACCCACTGGGGGCAGTGCAAATGGGTCTGATATATGTGAATCCAGAAGGGCCAAATGGCAAGCCTGATCCTGTAGCTTCAGCCCGTGACATTCGCGAGACTTTTGCGCGTATGGCTATGAATGATGAAGAAACCGTAGCACTTATTGCAGGAGGTCACACCTTCGGAAAAACGCACGGCGCAGGAGATACGGCTCATGTAGGGAAAGAGCCTGAAGGAGCCGCAATAGAACATCAAGGCTTTGGATGGATGAGTACCTTCAATTCTGGTAAGGGTGTTGATACCATTACCAGTGGGCTGGAAGGTGCTTGGACCCCGACCCCGATTACTTGGGACAATAGCTATTTTGATACGTTATTTGGTTATGAGTGGGAACTCACCAAGAGTCCTGCTGGTGCGCAACAATGGCGTCCGAAAGACGGTGCTGCTTCCAATGCGGTGCCAGATGCTCATGATCCAAACAAGCGTCACGCACCGATGATGGCTACGACAGATTTGGCTTTAATTCACGATCCAGCTTATCTGGAAATCTCAAAAAGATTCCACGAAAATCCTGATGAATTTGCTGATGCATTCGCGCGTGCATGGTTTAAATTGACGCACCGCGATATGGGCCCTGTATCTCGTTATTTAGGTCCTGAAGTGCCGACTGAGGAGTTAATCTGGCAAGACCCTTTGCCTGCTGCAGATTACAAGAGCATCGACCAAAACGACATTTCAGAATTAAAAGTTGCTCTTTTGAATTGTGGATTGAGCGTTTCAGAATTGGTTTCTTCAGCATGGGCTTCTGCAGCGACTTACCGCGGAAGCGACAAACGTGGTGGCGCCAATGGAGGCCGTCTACGCCTTGAACCACAAATCAGTTGGACTGTTAACCGACCAGACCACTTGCCTGGGGTTTTGGCCAAAATCGAAGGCGTTCAAAAAACGTTTAACCACGCGCAAACCGACGGCAAAAGAGTCTCTATGGCGGATCTGATAGTACTAGGTGGTTGTGCGGCTATAGAGAAAGCAGCGGCTGATGCTGGGCATTTAATTGCTGTTCCTTTTAGCGCGGGACGTACCGACGCTTCACAAGACCAAACTGATGTTGCTTCAGTGAACTTCCTAGAGCCAAAAGCGGATGGATTTAGAAACTTTGTTTCTGGAATGCACGATCGTTTGGCCGAAGAATTGTTGCTAGATCGCGCGCAGTTGTTGACACT
Organism: Candidatus Rokuibacteriota bacterium; assembly: GCA_900299425.1. GTDB lineage: Bacteria > Bacteroidota > Bacteroidia > Flavobacteriales > Flavobacteriaceae > BACL21. The sequence goes on along the minus strand of OMJU01000030.1, from coordinate 28,253 downwards.
AAGCGCCCCAGAAATGACCGTTCTTGTGGCTGGAATGCGTGTCCTAGACACTAACGCTGACGGTAGTAAGCACGGTGTTTGGACCGATCGTCCGGGAGTGCTTACTAATGACTTCATGACCACTATTATGGACATGAGCGTGGCTTGGGAACCTTCAAAACAGGACAAAACTACCTATATCGCAAAAGACCGCGCTACAGGAGAAGTGAAGCGCACAGGGACACGTGCTGATCTTGTCTTTGGTTCAAATTCTCAACTGCGTGCTATTGCCGAGGTTTATGCCGCAGGAGATGCTCAGGAGAAATTTGTGAGTGATTTTGTCAAAGCCTGGGATAAGGTGATGAACCTTGACCGCTTTGATTTGAGATAGTTCAGCTGTGATCAGAGATTGAATCAGCTGGATCAAGCGTTCAATTCTTTAAATCATAACGGATAATTGTCCGTTTATCAATTAAAACCGATCAACGATTTTCAATAAGAAGATTGTTGGTCGGTTTTTTTAATCCCAAAGCTTTTGACCACTAAGTACATTGTTTCGGCCAAAACTGAAAAGAATTAATTACAACGCTTTTGTGCATATTCTGAGCAGCTTGTTTTGGTGTGCATGATTACCACTCGATATTTAAAATATTTAAAGAAAAATATTTACGCCCGAAGCCTCATATTTAGTCATGTCTCAGAGTTGAGGGCATGGCGGAAGTTCCTCCCAAGAATCTGCCGTTATATTTGATAATTCTTCTCCGGTTTTCCAGTTAACCCAAAACCACTTAGAATTTTTCTTTACCGCTATATAGAGGCGATTGCCTTGTCTAATGAGCTGTGAATCGTCGTAAATACAGGGAACGGTTTCGTGAGCATCCTCATAACTCCACCCAGAGAGGTACACGCCATGTTTGCCCTCTTGATAAACTGTAGTAAATGGCGCGTTAAACCCGATAAAATCAATACTATCATATTCCATAGGGATCAGTTCTATGGTCATAAGACCTTTGTACAACCACTGATAGAGTCCCCATTTGCCGCTGCGTTTTCCACGTAACTTGAAAGCCCCGTCTTGGTTAATCCCATCCAAAGCGAGGGTGTCTGCTTTGAACTTTCGCATCATTTGTCGTTCGGGGAAGTTTTGGGCTGAGAGTGCAGTTGCATTGGTAAATACAAAAATTAGTAACAACAACTTCGTAATAGTTTGAAACTTTAATGTCGTTCTTTTCATTTTGTAATGGTTTGCGGTGTTTTTCTAACGAAAGTCTAAAATCAATTATTGTCCGAATTCATTATGTCCTTTTGGGCAAAAGTCATGCTTACGAATAAAGGTTATGCATTTGCATATTGAGTAAAACAATAATATTAAGTATTTTTAACTTCTCATGTTGCGCTTTACTGAGTATCGACAATGACCTAATCCAAAAATTGATTAAACCTCTGGCGTTCAAAGCAGTTACTCCAATACGTCCCATTAATGAAATTTGTAACGATCGGAACGGTTAAGCATCCTTTTATTCGCCTGTATATAGAAGAAGTAAGTCATGATTAATGCACTGATTCAATTATTACCCGCCAGAAAGGCTTATAAACGTAATGTCTATACAATTGAACTCCGTCAAATTGTAAGTTTTATCTTACATTTGCTTGAGTTTACAGCTCCCAATAGTACTATTTTTCATCGAACACGGCTAATCCCCACATAGGCTTTATTAAAATGAAAAAATATTCCCTATTAATTTTTCTCGCTTTTCTCGGTGGTTTTAGTCTGACTGCAAGTGGGGTTATTTCTGATGTTATAAGCGACAAGGAATTAAATAAGGAGCTGGTCATTGCGCGAGGCTTTGAGTCTCAAGAATCCGTTGGGCCTAAGATAGAGGCGATAAATGAAGCAGAAAATCAATTAATAAATCTGATCGCCATTGTTCCTGGCGCCCCCACTGGATCGCAAATCCAAAGTTTTTAAAGGTATGAGCCTCACAAATGCCTAAGATGTAGGGACAGGGCCACTCTCCAAATATTCTTATGGCAATCACAGTTTTGGTCTCTCCTATGAAATTATGGGCCGACTGAATTGGAATCAGCGTCTGGAAGACTTGCGCAAGCCATTTATGGTTCGCTAAATACTAATAATTTATTTGCGTAACCTTCCTCCATTTAGATATAAAAATAAATTGGCCTCGTAGTTCAAGGGATAGAATAGAAGTTTCCTAAACTTTAGATCCAGGTTCGAGTCCTGGCGAGGCTACTGTTTTTTCAGACCCTCAATCATGGCCAATACCATAGCAGAAAGATCAAACTTAGGCGTCCAGCCCCAATCCTTTCGTGCCGCACTGTCATCGATGCTGTTTGGCCAGGAATCAGCAATTTTCTGTCGAAAGTCAGGCGCGTAGTCTATTGTAAAGTCAGGAATTTCCTCAGCGATGGCTTCAGCTAAAGTTTGTGGATCAAAACTCACCCCTGCTAAATTATAGGCCCCGCGCTCTTTGATTTGCTCTGACTCAGCAGCCATAAGCTCATGCGTAGCGCGAATCGCGTCATCCATATACATCATCGGAAGCTCTGTATGGGCTGATAAAAAGCAACTGTAGTGTTTTTCATTCACGGCTTTATGAAAAATATCAATGGCATAGTCTGTTGTGCCACCTCCCGGAGGCGCCGAGTAACTGATCAGTCCCGGATAGCGCAAACTGCGCACATCCACACCGTAATTCTTTTGGTAATACGCACACCATCGCTCTCCAGTTTGTTTGCTAATGCCATATACAGTGGTCGGTTCCATGACCGTTTTTTGAGGAGTATTGTCCGCGGGAGTAGTCGGTCCAAAAACCGCAATACTCGAGGGCCAAAACACTCGCTGGATTAGGCCATCTTTGGCGGCCTCTAGAACGTGAAATAAGCTATTCATATTGAGGTTCCAGGCTTTCATGGGTACTTTTTCGGCCGTAGCAGAAAGCATTGCCGCCATGAGATAAACCTGAGTGATCTCGTGTTTGATGATCAACTCGCGTAACCCACTACCATCAAGAGCATTTAAATAAACGTAGGGCCCATGAGCTTCATCTACCTCATCCACCGATTTAATATCACTAGCAATGACATTGTCCTTGCCGTAAATGTTCCTCAAGTAAGTGGAGAGTTCGGTTCCGATTTGGCCTAGAGCGCCAACGATTAAAATACGAGTAACTGACATGGTCGTTAGTTTGATCAAAGATACATATTTCGGCAGGCATCTTTTTGATTTTTTACGCTGCAGAAAAGCAAAGTCTTATCTTTACCTAATGAAAAACCTCGTTCTTAGTCTATTATTTTCCGGATTGCTTTTTCTGCATGCACTAAGTGGTTGCCAAGACCGGGCCACCGAGGCTGAGGCTGAGCCAATCGTTGAAGCCGAACAAATGTTTTGTCAAACGCCGTTTGTTTTTCCCATTTTGACTGTCGAGAGTCAAGAAATCATCACAGACTGGCCTGTCTTTAAAGACTTTCGGAGAATTTCGCAAAACCTCATCAATACCCCGGTTGAGGATTTAAAATACCGCAGCAATAATCTGCGTCTTCAAACAGATTCTTTGGCCGTAACTGTACCCCAAGCCTTGCAATCGCCCATCATAAACGCAAGACTTCTTGTGGTGAATACACGCATAAGTCTGTTGAACCAAGAAGCTAAAAAATCTTTGCCAGATTCTACGGTCATAGAAAGTCGCTTGCTCGATCTACATCAAAGCATTCGTGAATTCATCTTACACATCAACGAAAAAATCGAAAAAGACCTACTCGATAAAAAAGGTATACAATCCGCTGGGTAATTCTGGCGATCGTCCAAGGAAAAAAGTCAATATGAAATTCTTTAAAAATATCAGTCGCGGTTTGGCCGCCTATGCCCAGGCTACGGGATTGATCAGGGAGCTCAGGCTTTGGACCTATATGGCTATTCCTTTGGGGATCAGTCTGGTGGTAACCCTCAGTGTGAGTACTATCGCCTGGCAAACCAAATCTGTGGTCAGCAACTATTTTAAAGGTTTTTGGCCATGGACATTTGGCGCAGATTTTATGGCGAGCGTCAGCGGTTTTTTAGGGTCAATCGGCGTTTTGCTCATGGGTTTTATCATGACCAAATACCTAGTTTTGGCCCTCAGTGCACCTTTTATGAGCGCTGTGGCCGAAAAAATCAGAATACATCTCAGGCCCGAACTGGATTTTCAAGGCGGCAATAACTTTTGGGCCCTGCTATGGCGAGGACTTAGACTAAACTTAGGAAATTTGGCCCGAGAACTTGGGCTAACATTACTGCTACTGATCTTCAGTTTTATACCGGCTTTTGGGTTAATTACCACACCCCTTTTGTTCTTAATTCAAGCCTATTTTGTTGGGGTGGGCAATATGGACTACAGTTTGGAGGCCTTTTTTAACTACCGCCAAAGCAAAAGTTTTCTCAATCAATATCGCGGCCTAGCCGTGGGCAATGGAATTCTTTTTAACTTATTGGCGCTTATTCCATTTGTTGGGGTCATTATCGTCTTGCCGCTTTCGGTCAGTGCGGCTGCTATTGCAGTTTTAAAACATACTGATCTGGAGCATCGAGTATAGCAGCATTCACAATTAACACCCATTTGTTCTACAATGAAAAGTCTCAAAAAAATTATCCGCATCCTTGTCATCTGCATTATTTCAATCATAGGTTTGGCTTATGCCACAAACACAGATTATTTGCTCAAGGCTGTGCGCACCATTTATCTCAAAGGTCATGTCACGGCATTTTTAGATGATTACCACGAATTTGACAACAGGACTATTGCCGCGGGTCCTGTAAAATATTCTTGGCCAAAACACAAGGGTTACAATACAACCAAGGCCTCGGATCGCCTTGAAAAAAAGCACCAAGAAATGGGGACTATCGCCTTTGTCGTGATCAAAAATGATAGTGTTTTTTACGAAAAATACTACCAAGGATATTCGGACAGCTCAAATACTAATTCCTTTTCTATGGTCAAAAGTGTGGTCTCTTGTTTGCTGGGTAAATCAATCATGAACGGTACCATTAAAAGTTTGGACCAACCTGTGGGCGATTTTTTTCCAGAATTTAGCCAAGGCCTCGCTGCGCAAACTACTGTGGGCGATTTGGCCTCTATGTCCTCTGGAACGAACTGGGACGAGGCGTATTACTCACCCCTTTCGATCACCACAAGGGCTTATTTTGACGATCACTTGCGTAAGGTGATACTGAATTTAAAAGTTGTAGACACCCCTGGCCAAAAGTTCAAATATGCCAGTGGAGATACGCAGCTTTTAGGCATGGTTTTAGAAAAGGCCAATGGCAAAACCTTGAGCCAGCAATTGATCGAATATTTTTGGCAGCCTTTAGGAGCCGAGCATGATGCCTATTGGCAGCTAGACTCCGAGGAATCCGGTATTGAAAAAGCCTATTGCTGTTTGGCCTCAAACGCCCTGGATTTTGCCCGTTTTGGCAAACTTTATAAAGACCAAGGCAACTGGATGGGCAAACAAATTTTAGACAGCGCCTATGTGGCCAAAAGTATTACTCCACGCTTTGAAGATTCACCGCAATACGGATATGGCTGGTGGATGCACAGTCACATGGGGCGTGATTTCTTCATGATGAAAGGTCATCTTGGGCAGTATGTTATGGTCAATCCAAAGGACAATGTGATTATTGTTCGCCTTGGCCATCTACATTCCAAAAGAGGTCAAAGTAGGGATTTTGGTGATGATATTCCCGTCTATATGGAAGAAGCCTATAACATACTTGATCAAGCTGGGATTTAATGTTTTTAATTTGACCAAAGCCCCGTGACACAGGATATAACCTCCTTATTATCAGTTATTAGACTAAGTGTTCGATTTACTCGGCCAACACCGCAGTTGGCATTGTCAGAAATTGATTTTTCGGTACAAAAAAATAGTATTATCGGTATCGTTGGGGAGTCTGGTAGTGGCAAATCTCTTACCGCCATGTCAATTATGGGTCTGTTAGACGCATCGCATATTGAGGTTTATGGAGGAATTAAATTTGAGGGTGAATCAATTTTTCCAAACCACCCAAAACGTGTTAGAGGGTTAAGGGGCAAAGAAATAGCCATGATATTTCAGGACCCTATGACCGCCCTTAATCCTGCAAAACGCTGTGGTGGCCAAGTCGACGAAATGCTCATGCTTCAACTAGGGCTGAGTCGAGAAAAGGCCAAAGCAAAAACCCTTGAATTATTTGAGCAGGTTAAACTTCCGAATCCAGCTACAATTTACCGCCGCTATCCTCATCAGCTCTCTGGAGGACAGATGCAACGCGTGATGATTGCAATGGCCATCAGTTGTGAGCCCAAATTGCTCATTGCGGATGAACCCACAACGGCCCTGGATGTAACCGTCCAAAAAGACATCATAGAGCTCTTAAAAGAAATCCAGCTCAAAACTCAGATGTCGATGATTTTCATCTCGCACGATTTGGCACTTGTCTCCGAAATTGCTCATGAAATACTGGTTATGTATCAAGGAAAGATAGTCGAAAAGGGCAGCCCTGAGGCTATTTTTATTAATCCCCAAGACGAGTATACCAAAGCCTTAATCTCCGCGCGACCTCAAGGCAATTTGCGCCTTAAGTCTTTAGCTACTGTAGCTTCAATAAAGGACAAAAGTTTCACCCCAGAGATTTTAAGCGCGGCGGCACGGGCAGCAAAACATCAGCAGATCTACCTTAAAGAACCCTTACTTCGGGTACACAATCTGACCAAGGCATTTTATCAAAAGCCATTTCTCTTTGGAAAACAACAAATGACAAAAGCCGTAGACGAAGTCTCATTTTCCGTATTTGAAGGAGAAACCGTAGGTCTAGTTGGTGAATCAGGATGCGGTAAAACCACTTTAGTCAAGACTTTACTCGCACTTGAAAAAGCCAGTAGTGGCCAAGTATTTTACAAAGGTCGAGACATTACGCGCCTTCCTAGCCCACAATGGCGGGCACTGAGAAAAGACATTCAAATTATTTTTCAAGATCCCTTCTCCTCGTTAAATCCCAAAATGACCATCGGAGATTGTATCCTTGAACCCATGATCGTTCATGGTATTGGCGCCTCTAGTCAAAATCGAAAACAAAGGCTAAACCATTTGCTCTGCCAAGTGGGGCTGGATGAATCCTATGCAACACGTTATCCTCATCAGCTCTCCGGTGGTCAACGTCAGCGCGTAGGCATCGCGAGGGCTATCGCTCTTGAACCAAAAATCATTGTGTGCGACGAATCCGTGAGTGCTTTGGATATTTCGGTACAGGCACAAATCCTCAATCTACTCAACACCCTGAAGGATAATTTTGGATTTACTTACATCTTCATCTCTCACGATTTATCGGTAGTGCAGTATATGTCTGACCAACTCTTGGTCATGCAAAATGGACGTCTGGTGGAGATTGGTGACGCCGATGAAATTTATGCCATGCCAAAATCTCAATACACAAAAAGTCTTATTGGCGCAATTCCAAAGGGTATTTCAAAGGCAGAATAAAGTCGCGAGAAAATAGCTCCTTAGGACACAAAAAAACCCGTTCTAACCTCACAAAGAACTGGTTTAATGCTAAATCTACATGGTGCAGATTTGGGGCTTGATAACAACAAGATGATGAAGTAGGTTCATCACATTAACTAAACAAATATGCTAAAAAATGAGACAAAAACAGATAAAGTGCTTAAAAATTCGATAAAAAGCACATTATTTTAACATTTCGGGCACCTCATCAGGAATTATCAATGCGCCTTCTGTGGCTTCTTGGATTTCTTTGACACTAACGCCCGGGGCGCGCTCCAGCAAATGAAAGGCGTTGTCCCGCACCTCAAGCACCGCTAAATCCGTCACGATTTTTTTCACGCAGCCTACGCCGGTCAGCGGGAGGGTACAAGCAGATAATAATTTTGAGTCTCCTGCTTTGTTGGTATGCGTCATCGCTACGATAATTCGATCAGCCGAAGCAACTAAATCCATTGCCCCGCCCATTCCCTTGACCATTTTACCAGGAATCTTCCAATTAGCAATGTCTCCATTTTGCGACACTTCCATAGCGCCCAATATCGTTAGGTCTACATGTTGTCCACGAATCATGGAAAAACTAAGTGCACTGTCAAAAAATGCCGCTCCAGGCAAGGCTGTTATAGTCTGTTTTCCCGCATTGATCAAGTCGGCATCTTCCTCTCCCTCCCAGGGAAAAGGACCCATCCCGAGTATTCCATTTTCACTCTGAAATTCAACACTGATATCTTCACGTACAAAATTGGCCACCAATGTAGGGATCCCAATACCTAGATTTACATAATATCCGTCCTTGACTTCTTGCGCAATGCGCTGGGCAATTTGAAATTTATTAAGCGCCATGTTCCTTAGTTCTAACGGTTCGTTGTTCTATTCTTTTTTGGTAATCTGTCCCGTGGAAAATGCGCTGAACAAAGATTCCGGGGATATGGATTTGATTCGGATCTAGCTGCCCAACCGGCACTAATTCTTCTACCTCAGCTACGGTTATCTTAGCGGCTCCACACATATTTGGATTGAAATTCCGAGCCGTGCCCTTGAAAATCAAATTACCGGCTGTATCACCCTTCCATGCCTTTACAAAAGAAAAATCTGCTTGAAAAGCGTGTTCCAGCAAATGCATCTTACCATTAAATTCTCGCGCTTCCTTGCCCTGACCTACTTCGGTACCATAACCTGCAGGGGTATAAAAAGCAGGTATTCCGCTTTGAGCCGCCTGACAACGTTGGGCCAAAGTCCCCTGAGGAATCAGGTGAACCTCAAGCTCTCCACTGAGCATTTGACGTTCAAACTCGGCGTTTTCGCCCACATATGATGCGATCATCGTCTTGATTTGACGGGTTTGTAACAACAGGCCCAGCCCAAAATCATCTACACCAGCATTATTTGAAATACACGTCAATTGATCGACCCCTAGTCGTTGTAATTCGCCAATAGCGCATTCGGGAATACCGCAGAGGCCAAAACCGCCGAGCATTAGGGTCATGCCACTTTCCACACCGGCACAAGCCTCTGTGACGTTATTCACTGTTTTATTGATCATATTTTGGTCGTTTTGGTCATTTTAGTCCTTTTTCAGCGGTATTATTTTATCTGACGGCAATCATTTATGTCATCAATAAACCAACTAATACGCTTGAGCATCAATCAATGATGATAGGCCTCGGGGATTAAAAATCCAATTCATTGCCGAGATCCACACCTTGATTTTGATCTTTTCCATAAACCTCGCAATTGGTCTCTATGGTCAAAACCTCAGGCTTGGGAAATTCATCATAAGATATCCCTAACTCCTGAGTGGCGTAACATTGCTTCATGTACAAGGCCCATATCGGGAGGGCCATGGTAGCCCCTTGCCCATAGGCAATCCCCTCAAAATGGGTGGCTCGATCCTCACCGCCGACCCAAACCCCGGTCGCCAAGTTTGGCACCATACCCATAAACCAACCGTCAGAATTATTCTGGGTCGTCCCGGTCTTTCCCGCTATAGGATTTTCAAAAACATAGGGGTATCCGGTAACGGCTTGCTTGTATACATCGTTGTCCTTGGCAAAACTATGCCGCAGTCTTTGGCCAGATCCCGACTGGGTAACCCCTTCCATTAAATTCAAAGTCACATAGGCTGATTCGCGACTCAAGACATCTCTGGTTTCAGGCACATGCTCGTAGAGTATGGTTCCATTTTTATCCTCGATGCGTTGGACTAAATTAGGGGTGACATAAACCCCTTCGTTTACAAAAGTCCCGTAGGCCCCCACCATTTCATACAGGGATAAATCCGGCGTTCCTAAAGCGATTGAGGGTGCCTGAGGAATTCGTCCTCGTTCTACGCCCATCTTTTCGGCCAAATCAATCACTGGTTTTGGTCCTACTCTATCGATCAAACGTGCGGTCACAGTATTGATTGAATTGGCCAAAGCCTGTTTCAAACTCATCATTCCACCATAAGTATCGCTAGAATTTTTTGGACACCAATCCTCTGGTATTCCAAAGCGTCCTTGAGGGATGCAATAGGGTGTATTAGGTAAGGTGTCACAAGGAGACATATGCATTTGATCTATGGCCGTCGCGTAGACAAACGGCTTAAATGTAGAGCCAATTTGTCTTTGACCGTAACGCACCATGTCGTATTTAAAATTTTTGTAATCAATTCCGCCGACCCAAGCCCGAATTTCGCCAGTTTGCGGAACCATCGAAAGCATGGCGGCACGCAAATATGACTTGTAATATTTAATCGAGTCCAAAGGCGACATAATGGTGTCGACGTCTCCTGAGTATTTAAATACACTCATTCCTGTAGGTCGCTTGAAGCTTTCTATAATTTCACGCTCGGACTTACCTTGTTGTTTCATCTCACGCCAACGGTCTGAGCGCTTCATCGCCGAGGTGTAAATCCCCTCTTTTTCCTCTGGGCTAATGTCCAAAAACGGAGCGGTAGGGTTTCTTAAATTCTGACGATCAAAGACCTTCTGGAGTTGACTCATGTGTTGATCCACAGCCTCTTCTGCAAAACGCTGCATTTGAGCGTTTAAAGTGGTGTAAATCTTCAAACCATCACTGCTGACGTTCCAAAGACTGCCATCTGGTTTAGGGTGGTCCTTGGCCCATTGTTTGACAAATCCGCGTATGTATTCACGCACATAAGTCCCTAGTCCTTTATCGTGATCTTGGGGTGTAAAATTTACCCCGAGCGGCAGGGCCTGAAGGGAGTCGCGGACCTGATCTGTGATATAGTCGTATTTGGCCATTTGACCCAAAACTACATTACGACGATTAGTGACCCCGACAGGGTTGCGTTTAGGATTGTACAGAGCCGAGTTTTTAAACATTCCAACCAACATGGCGGATTCTTGAAGATTCAAATCTTGAGGCTGTTTATTGAAATATATCTGGGCGGCAGACTCAATACCGATGGCCAAATTCAAAAAATCATAGACGTTAAAGTACATGGTTATGATTTCTTCTTTGGTATAACGTCGCTCTAATCGGGTTGCAATAATCCATTCTTTGACTTTCTGCATCCCCCGCTCGAATTTATTGCTCGAGACTTGGTCGGTGAAAAATTGCTTGGCCAATTGCTGACTGATGGTGCTTGCGCCTCCACGGGCCCCCAGAAACGCCAATGCGCGTAATGTTCCGCGTCCATCCACTCCAGAATGGTCATAGAATCGCGCATCCTCAGTGGCAATCAAGGCATCAACCAAATGCTCAGGAAGGTCGCGAAATTTAACGGGTGTACGATTTTCGGTAAAAAACTTACCGATCACCGAGCCATCGACCGAGATGATTTGTGTGGCCAAATCTTTTTCTGGATCCTCAAGTCTGGTTTCATCGGGTAGTGGACCAAAAACTCCAGCGGCGGTTAGAGAAAACAGCGCAACGACACAGAGCATGCCCATTAAAAACAGGCCCCAAAACCACAGAATGTAAGTTCTGTAAATGGTCTGCTTTTTTGCTTTCTTATTTGCGCTTTTGTTTGTTTTCATAAATGACGGCAATTCATTCAAGAGGGCTCAGTTGATACCCCAGCTCCACAATGCCCTGTAACTGGGAAACGCCCTGCACTTCTGAGTTATTGCGCACAGCGTGTCTTATCGAAAGGCCGTATTGTCCCGCCTTGTCAAAAGTCATCGACTCCTTGTAGGCCAATAAATTATCTTTGATATTTCCGGCACCGACACCCAACCAAGTGCCGTCAGGGGCGGCCATACGGTACTCTAAAGTATCCACTTCAGCATACCCATCGGGATGGGTCATGGTCACCAGCAAAAACAGATTATTATAGGGATAATCATTAGTGTTACGCAAGCTCAACAAGAGGTCATAACGCCTGAGGCTGTCTAATTGAGGAAGGGCAAATTGAATTGCTTCATCGTATGACCAGAGCCCGTTATCTATCGTTTTATAGTCTGCAATTTTATCTGAACCACAGGCTGAGAGCATCAATAGCCATAAAACTGCGATCAGTAATCTAGGCATTATTACTTTGATTTTTTCTGCGGTTCTTGGCGCCTCGATTTTTCTTTCGAGCTTTTTTTCTTTTGGGCTGATCAAATCTAGTAAGACTGTCTTGGCCCACCACATTATTGTAAGTTTCTTGCTCTTTTGTTGTCTGTTCCACGGCATACTCCTCGAGGCTTTCCACTTTCTGTCCTTTTTTATTGGCCTCGATGATTTCGTTAACCTTGGCAACGGGGAGTTCATGCCAATTCATGAACTCTTTGTCATAACAATACCACATGAGTCCTTTAAAAATGTCGATTTTTTGACACAATCCAACTCCTTTTTCGGTCTTTAACTTGACCTCCATTTTTGGAAAAACTTTCAAAGCCTCCATATAGGCATCGAGCTCAAAATTAAGGCAACACTTGAGTTTACCACATTGGCCAGCAAGTTTTTGAGGGTTTAAAGAGAGTTGTTGATAGCGCGCCGCAGCTGTATTTACAGATCTAAAATCGGTGAGCCAGGTTGAGCAACACAGTTCGCGGCCACATGAACCGATGCCCCCGAGGCGCGCGGCTTCTTGCCTAAAGCCTACTTGCTTCATTTCAATTCGGGTGCTGAAGGCCCGCGCAAAGTCTTTGATCAATTGTCTAAAATCGACCCGATCTTCTGCCGTATAATAAAAAATCGCCTTGCCGCCATCTCCTTGAAATTCCACATCGCTGATTTTCATCTTGAGCTTGAGGCCCATGGCGATTTCTCGCGAGCGTTTTTGAAACTCATCTTCTTTCTGACGTAAACTTTGCCAAAGGTCAATGTCTTTTTGTGTCGCTTTGCGATAAATTTTGGGATAAGACTCCAAATTCATGGATTCTTTTTTGCGCTTAATTTGTACGCGCACTAATTCTCCTGTCAAAGTAACGATGCCGATATCATGGCCAGGGGCAGCCTCTGTGGCTACCACATCGCCAATGGACAAACTCAATCCGTCGCGATTGTCAAAAAACTCCTTTCGGCCGTTTTTAAAACGTACCTCTACCCCGCTGAATGGGGCCATATCTGCAGGCAAAGACATATTGCCCAGCCAGTCAAAAACAGTAAGTTTATTGCAGCCGTCAGTACCACAAGTGCCGTTATTTTTACAGCCTCTTGGTCTTCCGTCTTTTCCGGTGCTACAACTGGCACATCCCATAAATCGTTATTTTCGAGGGGTTTTTGGAATAAATGATAATCGAGCCTCAACCCGTTTACACTCAGTAAAGATACCTTATTTTGACAAAATCCTTGGGCCATTTAACAGAATTTATAGCGCCTTATTTAAGGATTTTGAGCCTTAAAAATCAGCCTGTAACCCTCTATTTTGTAACTTAACCCAACATTGCAACGACCTATGAAATTACAGGACACTTTTTTACTTTTTAGTCTCTTGCTTTTGGCTTGTCATGCCCCTGAACCTTTGGAGTCTAAAGACATAACTCTGATTATCCCTCAACCCCAAGTCATCTACCCAAGCGGCCAGCAGCACCTGGTGGGGGCAGAAATTATTTGGTCGATTCCAGAGTCCTTAACCCTTACCAAAACATTTTTAGCAGATTATTTAACCGCCCACGGTTTTAAGCTCAAAGAATTTGCCCCAACGGCCGCCCCTAAAACCAACGACAAACAATGGTCCACTTCAAAAGGGACTTTGTCAGATTTAGACCAAAACACACCGCAATGGACGTTCTTTATTGATACCGCCTTAGCGCGTGGGGCTTACCAATTAGAAATTGAAAAAGAACATCTAAGTGTGAGCGCAGCTGATGATTTAGGGGCTTTTTATGCAGCACAGACTCTGCGTCAACTCATGCCAGAATACCTCGAAGGGGAGCAGCCTGAAGGATGGGCCATGGCTTCAAAACCGCAGACCTTTTATTTGCCTACTGGACTGATCAAAGACCACCCAAAATTTGCGTACCGAGGAATGCATTTAGATGTGGGGCGTCATTTTTTTGGCCCAGAACAAATCAAGCAATACATCGATTATTTAGCTCTCTTAAAAATGAATTATTTTCATTGGCATCTCACTGAAGATCAAGGCTGGCGCATTGAAATAAAGTCGTTCCCTAGGCTTACCCAGCACGGAGGGACCCGCCCAGAAACCCTGGTGGGGCATTATTCTGATCAACCGCACGCCTTTGATGGGACCCCCTACAGTGGTTTTTACACCCAAGAAGAGGTCAAAGACATCGTCGCCTATGCGGCCCAGCGACATATCACAGTAATCCCCGAGATTGAAATGCCCGGACATGCCCAGGCCGCTATCTCGGCTTATCCAGAACTGGGTTGTACGGGAGAAGCCATTGACGTTGCCACAAAATGGGGCATCTTCGAGGATATTTACTGCGCAAAAGATCAAACTTTTGAATTCCTAGAGACCGTACTAGAAGAGGTGGTGGGCTTATTTCCTGGGCCATACATCCATATCGGTGGCGACGAGGCTCCAAAAGCGCACTGGGAATCATGCGCCAACTGTCAAAGTGTAATTCAAGAACATGGCCTGGCTGACGAGCACGAATTACAGAGTTATTTCATCACCCGTATCGAGGCCTTTATCAACAGCAAGGGCAAACAAATCATCGGCTGGGATGAGATTCTAGAAGGGGGGCTTGCCCCCAACGCCACGGTCATGTCTTGGCGCGGAACTCAAGGAGGTATAGAAGCCGCCAAGCAGCATCATAACGTGATTATGACTCCGACCTCGCATTGTTATTTTGATTACTACCAAAGCGATTTGCCCACAGAACCTTTGGCCATCGGTGGTTACTTACCCCTTAAAAAAGTCTACAGTTACAATCCTATTCCTCATGAATTAACCGCCGAAGAAGCGCAATTTATTTTAGGCGCTCAGGGGAATGTATGGACTGAGTACATGCCGACTTTTGAGCAGGTACAGTACATGGTTTTTCCGCGCATTTTGGCCTTGAGCGAGGTGGTATGGCAAGGTCCAGCCAAGTCCTTGGATCGAGAATATGCCGGGTTTACGCGACGTGTAGCTTCGTTTTTTAATCGATTGGACGGCATGGGGGTAAATTATGCCAACCATTTATATGACATTGCTTCAGTTCATCGGGTTGAGTTCTCGGCGAGTTCCGGGAATCAGATTAAACAAGTTGGGCAAAACTCTCAGGAAGGGACAAAGCGGTTGGAAGAGCAAACCCGGGAACAGTCCACAAAACTGGCCTCAGGCCAAACAATTATCAACTACGCCTTGATTAATCCATTACCAGACCTCGAAATGGAATATCGTTTAAATCAGGGCCCGTGGACTCCATACAATGGGCCCATTACCATAGAGGCTTCCGCAGGAATCCAGGCGCGTCTGCTTCGCGATGGAGAGGCGGTGGGGCGCACCATGCGTGATAGCTTGATGCTGCACGCGGCATTAGGGAGCGTGAGTAGTGTAGTTCCTGCACCGCACTCGAGCTACAATGCGGGAGGTATTGCCGCGCTTACCAACGGTAAGCGCGGAGACAACGATCGTTATGGCGACAGTGAGTGGCTCGGTTTTTGGGGTGAGGATGTCACCATTGAACTCGACCTAAAACAGGCCGCACAGGCCCGCCAACTCAAGATGCGTTTTTATCACGGCCCCGGTCAATGGATTTATGCCCCTAGATCTTTAGGACTGACTTTAATTTACAATGACGGCAGTAAACAAAATTTAGCCTTAGCCATTGAGTCCCCAACGCAAAATGGGCCTTATGCCCAAAATTGGACCTTGCCTGACCCTGCAGGAAAAACCTTAACCTCATGCATCATTAATGTCATGCCCTATGGGACCATCCCCCAGGGAGCGCAAGGTGCGGGGCAAGTTTCATGGACTTTTATTGACGAAATCATCCTGGAATAATGATAATCGAAATTTGTGTTCAATCCCTAGAAGGAGCCCTATTGGCTCAAGAATACGGTGCTGACCGTTTGGAATTGTGCAGCGCACTGGAAGTGGGTGGTCTCACCCCTAGCATGGGCCTTTTTGCCGAGATTAAGCGACAGGTCAAAATTCCAGTGCACGTGCTCATTCGTCCGCGTATCGGTGGATTTCATTATACGTCCCACGAAATCCAAACCATGAGTCAAGACATTAAATTACTGGCTGAATCAGGGGCGGAGGGTGTTGTTATAGGAGCCCTAAATCAAGATTTTTCGGTGGATCGGCAAACGATGCAGCAGCTGATTACCATCGCTAGGTCTCTAAATCCAAAGATCCACATAACCGCCCATCGCGCATTTGATTGGGTTGCTGATCCGATGATTGCTGCTCAAGAGTTAATTGATTTGGGTTGCCAAACCCTATTGAGTTCGGGTCAGGCGCGAACTGCTGTGGAGGGTATTGACTTACTTAATGCCCTTGATCAGGCCCTTGAAGAAAAGATTACCATAATGCCAGGTTCAGGCATCAATGCCCAAAACAAACATTTATTTGCTAGGGCCGGGTTTAAGGCCATACACGCCTCCGCCTCCACAATGATAAGCGAAGAGCAACCGATAAATGCGGTTAGCTTTGAAGAGATGCGACAAGCTGGTCAAAGACGCGCAATAAACCGCCAAAATTTAAAAGACTTAATCGGCCCAAGTTGAAAACGGACGATTATTAAGTGCAGCATTAGTATATTTTCCATCGTGGGTAACTTCCTGGCCCAACCATTCGGGGCGGGTAAATTCCGCAGTTACTGCGGGCAATTCGAGCTCAGCTACAATGAGACCCTTATTATCGCCATCGAACACATCAACCTCAAAAGTATGCCCTTGAACAGGCACAAAATATCTTGTTTTCTCAATCGGATAATTCAGGCATAGAGCCAGCAATTGTTCAGCCTCCTCAAAATCAATGGCCTGTTCCCACTCCACCCGACTCAGACCTTTATCTATGCTTTGGCCTTTAATAGTTAAAAAAGCCTCGCGCCGCCCGGAATCAAGATTCTCAGATAGACGCACGCGCACCACACGCCCTGGATCCGTGCTCAAATAACCTTGCCGCATGGCTACACGCACTGTGGCCTCCAGCTTAAAAGTCTCGCTCAAGACCAAAAATTTGCGCTCTATTTCTAAAGAGATTCCCATGATAATCGCGGTAAAACTATTCAAGACCTCTAAGTTAACAAATCAACCCATACGCCCCCGATAATACCTGAGTTCAACGTGGTGAAATTTCGAACTTAGGCTCATCCTTTTTGTTAAACATTTGTTAGGATTGTGCCCTGTGATAAAATTGGAATGGGTTTTGATTCTCGACTAAAAAACAAACACCCCAAACGGAGTCGCTTAAACCGCAACACGAAAAAGGGTCTAAAAGTGTCTTTTCAAATAATAAAACTGCAGCGATATAGGAACAGCTCTACTTAATTTTTGTTTCACTCTTAATTCCTTTATCTATGAATGCACTTATTTTTTCCGCCGTTTTTTGTACAGCCGGCTTTTGTTTGGGCTGCG
Organism: Candidatus Rokuibacteriota bacterium; assembly: GCA_900299425.1. GTDB lineage: Bacteria > Bacteroidota > Bacteroidia > Flavobacteriales > Flavobacteriaceae > BACL21. The sequence goes on along the minus strand of OMJU01000030.1, from coordinate 10,826 downwards.
ATGCACCCACTGACCTTGAACTTTTGACCCCTGAACAAGTTTCTGCGCCCGTAACACAGAATCAAACTCCTGAACCCTACACAGCCACTACAGAAATTGCACAAGGAACCGAGTTTTCTGAGACCTCCGATGCGGTAAATACAAGCCTGCCAGATATGATTTGTGATTTGAGCCTGCTGATGAATCCCGAAACCTACGCCTATGTTTTGGCTCCTGGCGGACTGTATCTCCGGGCTCATAACAATTTGCACAGTGAGCGATTAACCCTTATGCCATGGGGGTCAAAAGTTTTGGTCGAGCAAATGCCTCAAATCAATACCATGACCGTTTCGGGCATCCCCGGGACAATGTACAGTGTGCGCTTTAATGATTTACAAGGCTATGCCTTTAGTGGTTTTCTCGGACCTTATGCTCCACCAGGGCACAAAATGAATGCAGCCGAGTATACGGCTCACCTGCAAGAATTGCAAGAAACCTCAGTTTCTGGCAATATTGAAATGCCGCAATATTCACGAACAATCTCTGACGATTTAAGCGCACCTTCTGTGAGTGAATCCTTATTGATGCCAGGAATGAATCTGAATCAAGCCTATTTGGTTGCCCAAAGGCTCTTTGGTATACCCGAAGATTTAAAATGTCCTTCTGTGTACGGCCCTGAAAACGCAGTATATCCTGACAAAAAACCTAAAAAAGGTATCTGGAAAAGCGAACTCGCTGTAAGGCGTGCAGACGGCCAAATTCAAGAAATGACCTACGTCTATCGCAGCAAAAACTTTATGAGACGCGTTCATCTTGCCCCCAGAGAAAACGGGGTGCTAATCCAAGCGCACGAGGAAAGTATCCTTTAGACTTGTGAAATTCGCAAAGTGTTGACCATGCCGCGATCCAAAATCGGCATTGCGGCTAGGTTGACCAAAAAGTCCCCAGCATTGGCAAAGCCTTTTTGGACAGCAATTTCGTTAACATCGCAAACGGTTTCATCGGTACTTACCTGCTTGTCATAGTAAAACGCACGCACGCCCCAAAGCAGATTCAGACGCGATAAAATGCGACGGTTAGAGGTAAATACCAATATATGTGCTTCTGGGCGCCAAGCCGAAATTTGGAAGGCTGTATAACCACTATTTGTGAGCGTACAGATAACTTTAGCGTCAATCTCGCCTGCGATTTTTGCAGCGTGGTAACAAATACTCTTTGTGATATATCGGTTCGTGCGGATTCCTGGTGGTTCATGAGGCACTTTAATCAGTGGGCTGTTTTCCACACGACGACAAATGCTGGCCATTTTCTCAATCACCTGGACAGGGTATTTTCCAACACTGGTTTCACCCGAAAGCATCACGGCATCTGCCCCATCCATCACACTGTTTGCTACATCGTTCACCTCAGCGCGTGAAGGGGTCAATGAGGTAATCATAGACTCCATCATCTGGGTGGCAATTATCACAGGAATACGGGCGCGTTTGGCGGCAAGTACTGTTTCTTTTTGAATCAATGGCACATCGGCTGCAGGAACTTCTACCCCGAGATCCCCGCGGGCCACCATAAGACCGTCTGCTGTTTTAACGATTTCCTCAAGGTTTTTGACCGCCTCAGGCTTCTCAATTTTTGCGATAATCGGAATTTTATGATCGGCATTCGCCTCAATCAATTCTCGGAGCTCGGTGATATCCTTTTTATGACGCACAAAGGACAAAGCGATCCAGTCGACATCAAGGCTTATGGCAAAAAGCGCATCTTCTTTATCTTTTTCAGTCAATGCGGGAAGTGAAATAGCCGTGTTTGGCAAATTCACGCCTTTTTTAGAGCGCAGTGGCCCCCCTTGAACCACTTCGGTTAACACCTTGTCTTTACCATTGGTCTCCAGTACTTTGAACATCAATTTTCCATCGTCTAACAAAATGTGCTCGCCTGGCTTGACATCTTGAGGAAACTGATCGTAATTCATGTACACGCGGCTGTTTGTCCCCTCAAACTTTTTACCTGTGCAGAAACTGATTTGATCCCCAGGATGTACCACGACTTCTTCCTTCATAGTGCCTACACGCAGTTTTGGCCCCTGTAAATCGGCCAAAATCGCTACGGATAATCCGGTCTCTTCTTCTATAGAGCGAATCATATTTGCGCGCTCTTTTACCTCTGAATAATCGGCATGAGAAAAATTAATACGAAATACATTGGCCCCGGCCTCCATCATAGCGCGCAATACGGCTCTATCTGCTGTAGCAGGGCCCAAGGTGGCTACAATTTTGGTCTTTTTGATATGATTCATGATCAATTATTTAGCGGGTTGATATTTTTAATTTTATTGTGTGGAATCACATAAGTGGACACCACTTCCTTGATTGATTTTATTTGTCCGACGATCGATTTTATTTCACCGTCTGCTAAGGGCGCCTCAATCTTGAGCAGGTAGTCTACCTTTTTAAATTCAGGCATTAAATAAGTAGCGCTTAAACCAGGCCCATTCATAGCATCAAATAAGCCTAAGCCTAGTTCATTGGAAGCATCATCTTCGGGAAAATCGACATTGCTTAAGAGCAGATGATCAATTTGATCGTGCCGAGAAACATAGCGAAATCTCGGATATTGTTGTTGCTTTCCTGACCTGACCACACATACATCTTCGCGCTCGCGTTTTAGCTGCCACTTAAGGAATTGATTCATTAAAAACGCCATTTTAAATGGCGCTTCACCGCAATGGATGGCAAAAAGCGCAAAGTCCTCATCTTCTTCCTCTAGATGCAAACGATGTATTGCCATGGGCACAAATTTCGATAAAATTAAGAATAGTTTTTACGATAGCTGGGGAATTGCGCTGATTTTTGCGCTTTAACAAACGAAAACGTTTTAGTCCTAATTTGGGGACTCGTCGGCTAAGGGGGCCATTTGTTCTTGCAGCTTATAAAACGTACGTTTTGCGGCTAATTCTTCGGCCTTCTTTTTAGAAGTACTGCGCGCTTTAGCCACCACTTCTTTATCGATATAAAGTTTTACCGCGAAGTGTTTCAAGGTCTCAACACCATTGTCTTCGTAGGTCTGAAACTTAAATTGTTTTTTGTGTTTTTGGCACCACTCGATGACCAAACTTTTATAGCTGATCACCTTGCCCTCGAGCTTTTCGATATCTACATAAGGTTCGATAACCCGATTCTGGACAAATTTTTGCACCCAAGCATAGCCGCGGTCCAAATAAATCGCCCCCACAAGGGCTTCAAAGACATTGCCGTGTATGTTTTCGCCAAATTGATCGATAGGCACCGTAGTTTTTACCAAAGAAATCAGATTTAGATCCCGTCCGAGCTCGTTTAAATGCTCACGACTCACCACTTTAGAGCGCATTTTGGTCAAATAGCCCTCATTGCCTTCAGGGACCATAGAAAATAAATAAGCCGCGATGACCGAACCCAACATAGCATCGCCCACAAACTCAAGGCGCTCATAATTTTGTGGCTTACCCTCGCTATTGAGTATTTGGGTAGAGCGATGGGTAAAGGCTTCGTGATACCAATTTAAGTTTTGGGGGCTGAAGCCAAGAATATTTTTTACGGCATTAAAAAACTCTCCCTCTTCTTGCGAACGCGAGGAAAATATGTTTTTTATGGACACCATAAATGACTACTCAGTATACTTTTTTAGGAGCACACAAGCGTTGTGTCCACCAAAACCAAAGGTATTGCTCATGGCGTAGGTAATTTCGCGCTCTTGAGCTTTATTTAGGGTTAAATTCAGGCTTGGATCAATATTTTCATCCACTGTAGTGTGATTGATTGTAGGCGGCACCAAACTGTGGTTCATGGCCAAAATCGACGCAATAGCCTCTACAGCTCCTGCGGCACCAAGTAAGTGGCCTGTCATGGATTTTGTAGAGTTGATATTGATATTAGGCGCATGATCCCCAAATACTTTTACAATGGCCTTTAATTCAGCAACATCGCCAAGTGGAGTGGATGTCCCATGCGTATTAATGGCGTCAACTTGGTCTGGAGTAATCCCAGCATCGCGAAGACAATTGAGCATTACGCGTTCCACACCAAGACCATCCGGATGCGGTGCAGTCATATGATAGGCGTCACTAGACAATCCTCCTCCGACAACTTCTGCGTAAATTTTGGCGCCACGTGCTTTTGCGTGCTCGTATTCTTCAAGCACGAGGGCGCCTGCTCCTTCCCCGAGTACAAAGCCGTCTCTAGTAGCATCAAATGGACGCGAGGCTGTCTCAGGACTTTCATTACGGGTGGACAAGGCATGCATGGCGTTAAACCCGCCCATACCAGCTATGGCTACAGCCGCCTCGCTTCCTCCGGTGACAATCACATCACAATGTCCTAATCTGATATAGTTTAAGGCATCAATAATGGCGTTAGCTGAGGAGGCACAAGCTGAGACTGTGGCGTAATTCGGGCCCATGTAGCCGTGCTTGATTGAGATATTACCAGGAGCAATATCTGCGATCATTTTAGGTATGAAAAAGGGGTTGAAACGCGGTGTTCCATCCCCTTCTCCATAAGAGATCATTTCGTCTTGGAATGTTTCTAAGCCTCCAATTCCTGCCCCCCAAATAACCCCAACACGAAATTTGTCCAACCGGTCTTGGTCAAACTGTGCATCGGCAATAGCCTCGTCAGATGCGACGAGTGCGTATTGAGCAAAGCGATCGAGTTTTCGGGCTTCTTTGCGATCGAAGTGATCGAGTGGGTTGAAATTTTTAAGCTCACAAGCGAAATTAGTTTTGAACCTTTCGGTGTCAAAATAGGTAATGGCTGCGCTACCGCTTTTTCCATTTTTAAGTCCATCCCAATACTCGGAAAGGTTATTGCCAATGGGGGTAAGTGCACCAAGTCCTGTTACTACTACTCGCTTTAATTCCATAGAGGAATGAGGTTTATTTTGCGTTTTCGATGTAGGAAATCGCTTGACCTACAGTCGCAATATTTTCAGCTTGATCGTCTGGAATTTGAATATCAAATTCTTTTTCGAATTCCATGATCAATTCTACCGTATCTAATGAATCGGCACCTAAGTCGTTAGTGAAGCTAGCTTCAGTTACAACTTCATTTTCGTCAACACCTAGTTTGTCTACGATAATTGCTTTTACTCTTGATGCAATGTCTGACATAATTGTTAAGATTTAGATTGGTTTACAAGAGGCAAAAATAAAACATTTTACATTAAAACAAGGTTTTGGCTTCAAAATGTACCCCCCTACAGCCAAATTAAAATCGGGGGTGTTCAGCCCCTTGGACGGCAAACGGCCTCGGCCTGTTTCATGGCTAATGCCCTTTGGCTAATCTAGTCCACGCGACAATGGGCATTATTTATCCTTTATTCCAGTCAAAAGCGAAGTTTACCTTATTTTTGTTTTAAATCTCAACCATGCTCAACGGTCCAAAAAAAATCATAGTCTTTGCCTCAGGCAGCGGATCCAATGCCGAGCAAATTATTTTGCAGGCACAAGCTTGCGCATGGGCCAAAGTGAGCGCAGTTTATTGCAATAATCCCACTGCTGGGGTCATACAGCGCGCCGAGCGCTTAGGGGTACCCGTAAGGCTTTTTGAGAATCAGCAGCTCAACGATACAGAGTTTGTTCTGGCTTGGCTACAACAAGATGCTCCTGACCTCATCATCCTGGCGGGTTTTCTGAGAAAAATTCCTGAGTTCATCATTAGGGCATTTTCGCGCAGCATAGTGAATATTCATCCTGCGATTTTGCCTGATTTTGGAGGCAAAGGGATGTACGGGATGCATGTGCACAAGGCTGTTAAAGCAAGTGGCGCAGAAAAAACAGGCATCACCATTCATTATGTGAACGCCGCCTACGACGAAGGAGACATTATTTTTCAGGCAGAGACCCGTGTATCGAGCGATGACCAGCCCGAAGATATTGCTAGAAAAGTTCAAGAGCTCGAACATGAGCATTTTGCGCCTGTGGTCCTGAATCTACTAAAACAAGACACCCATGGCCAATAAACCTAAATTTTATGCGGTATGGGATGGCAATCCCCCAGGGCTTTACACGAATTGGGCGGATTGTCAAAAGGCCATCAATGGAATTTCTGGGGCGCAGTATAAGTCGTATTCCACACGTGAGCAGGCTCAGCGTGCTTTGGACGGGAGCTACAAAGCGGCCGTAGAAGCGGGCAAAAAGCTGAGCGGCCGTGATCAGGGCGGCAATTTCGGGCAAAATGGAGGCCGACATGGTGCCAAGAGTGGTGGTTTTAAGGGCCAGAGTGGGCGCCGTAACTCTGGATTAAGTGCCGCAGAGCTCAAACGCCGCGGAGAACCAAATTTATACAGTATTGCGGTAGATGCCGCTTCTTCGGGGAATCCTGGGCGCATGGAATACCAGGGCGTGGACACCCAAACTGGCAAATTATTATTTCATCAAGGGCCATTCGCCCAAGGTACCAATAATGTCGGGGAGTTTTTGGCCTTAGTCCATGGCCTGGCTTATCTTAAAAAAGAGGGCAGCGATCGCTCCATTTACAGCGATAGCCGTATTGCCATAGGCTGGGTGCGCAAAAAAAAATGTGGCACCAAACTGGCACCACATTCTTCTAATAAAATTTTATTTGAGCTCATCGTAAGAGCCGAAACTTGGCTTAGATCAAACACTTACTCCACTTCCATTCTCAAATGGGAAACCAAAGTCTGGGGCGAAATCCCCGCTGATTTTGGGCGGAAGTGATTAGTTGAAAGTAGCAGTGATTGATGTAAATCGATATATGCCCAATCACAATTGTTGCAGACGTTAGTAATCGAAAGTATTTAATATTATTATTCGAGGGCCTATTTTTTTCAGATACCTCATCGGGTGATTTTAATCGGTAAACTGCATCAAATCTCCATGAGAATTACGCGGCAGAAATCTTCAAATAATTCCATCCGGGATATCCCACAGAATTGATTATTTTTGACCCAACACAAAACGACCTGATGAGTCAACTCGTAATAGTGGGCACCGTAGCCTTCGACGCCATAGAAACACCTTTCGGTAAAACGGATAAAATACTTGGAGGCGCTGCCACCTATATTGGCCTTTCGGCTGCCCAATACCATGCAGATGGCGCCCTAGTCTCCGTAGTGGGTGGTGACTTTCCCTCAGAGTATCTCGAGCTTCTGGTAAGCCGTGGAATGGATACCTCGGGTATTGAAATTATCAAAGAGGGTAAAACATTTTTCTGGGCGGGCAAGTATCATAACGATATGAATACCCGCGATACTTTAGCTACGGAACTCAATGTCCTTGCTGATTTTAATCCTGTCGTCCCCGAAAACTATCGCGATGCAGCGGTTGTATTGCTGGGTAATTTGCATCCTGCGGTCCAATCATCGGTGCTAGATCAAATGGCTGAGCCAAAATTGGTGATTTTGGACACCATGAATTTTTGGATGGAGCATACCTGGGATGCCCTAGTTGCAGTCATGAACCGTGTGGATGTAATTTCGATTAACGACGAAGAGGCCCGTCAACTCACTGGGGAATATTCCTTAGTGCGTGCCGCGCAAAAAATTCAAGAAATGGGTCCTAAATATGTCATCATTAAAAAAGGAGAGCACGGAGCCTTGCTATTTCACAAAGATGAGGTGTTTTTTGCTCCAGCCTTACCCCTAGAAGAAGTTTTTGACCCCACTGGCGCTGGAGATACTTTTGCCGGAGGTTTTGCTGGATTTTTAGCCCAAACCCAAGACTATAGTTTTGACAATATGAAAAAAGCGATTGTCCACGGATCGGCTTTGGCCTCGTTTTGCGTCGAGAAATTTGGCACAGAACGTCTTCAAAGCCTAACTAGACAAGAACTCTACGGTCGCCTTCAACAATTTAAACAACTCACCCAATTCGATATTGAACTCCATTAAGCTGCGATAATACAATGAGCGATCCTTTAAAACACGAGTGTGGCATTGCCCTAGTCAGATTAAAAAAGCCACTTGACTTTTACAAAGAAAAGTACGGGTCGTCTTTTTACGGGATCAATAAAATGTATTTGATGATGGAAAAACAGCACAACCGCGGCCAAGATGGGGCTGGTTTGGCTGGCATTAAACTCGACGTCGCACCAGGAGAGCGCTACATCAGCCGCATCCGCTCAAATGCAGCCCAGCCAATACAAGATATTTTTGGGCAGATCAATGCACGCATCAATAGCGAATTTGCCAAGGATCCAAGCTTGAGTGAAGATATCGAGCTCCAAAAAAAGCGTATCCCTTATCTCAGCGAACTGCTCTTGGGTCATGTACGTTACGGTACTTTTGGCGGTAATAGTATTGAAACTGTTCATCCGTTTTTGCGTCAAAACAATTGGATGCACCGCAACCTCATCATCGCAGGAAATTTTAACATGACCAATACCAATGAGCTTTTTCAAAACCTCATCGAACTGGGCATGCATCCTAAAGAAAAAGCCGACACCATCACCGTAATGGAAAAAATCGGGCATTTCCTGGACGACGCAGTGCGTAAACTTTACAAACAAGCCAAAGCCAAAGGATTGAGTAAACAGCAGGCCTCTCCTTATATAGTAGAGCACCTGAGTATCGAAAAAATACTAAAAAAGGCCGCAAAGCATTGGGATGGCGGCTACGCCATGGCTGGGCTGCTCGGTCATGGAGATGCTTTTGTCTTAAGGGATCCTGCAGGGATTCGTCCGGCCTACTATTATGAAGACGACGAAGTGGTAGTGGTCGCTAGTGAGCGCCCTGTGATCCAGACGGTATTTAATGTAGCTTTTGAGCAAATTCATGAGCTGACCCCGGGGCATGCTTTGATCATTAAAAAATCTGGGGTGACCGCACTCTCGCAGATTCATCCAGCATTGCCGCGCAAATCCTGCTCTTTTGAACGCATTTATTTTTCAAGAGGCAGTGATGCCGAGATTTATCGCGAACGCAAAACGCTCGGTCGATTGGTGATGCCCAAAGTCCTAAAGAGTATTAATCACGACATCAACAATACGGTTTTCTCGTTTATTCCCAATACCGCAGAAACTTCATTCTACGGAATGATGGAAGCCGCTAATGACGAGTTAAACAAGCAGAAAACTCAGCAAATTTTGGCCTTAAAGGATCACCTTGAGGCCTCGGCCCTTGAGGCGATACAAAACCAAAAAATACGCACCGAAAAATTAGCTATTAAGGATGTCAAACTCCGCACTTTTATCACTGAGGACAGCAGTCGGGATGATTTAGTAGCTCATGTGTACGATGTGACTTACGGTGTGGTTCAACCTCAAGATAATGTGGTGATTATCGATGACAGTATTGTACGCGGGACTACCCTGAAAAAGAGCATCCTAAAAATGCTGGATCGTCTCAATCCTAAGAAAATTATTGTAGTTTCTTCGGCGCCACAAATACGCTATCCAGACTGCTATGGAATAGACATGGCGCGTCTCGAACATTTAGTCGCGTTTAATGCAGCCATTGCCTTGCACAAGGAGCGCGGCAACGCGAGCATAGTCGACGAAATTTACGCCAATTGTAAGGCAGCACTGGCTCAAACAGCAGAAGGGCAGGAGAATGAAAATCACGTCAAAGCGCTTTATGCGGGTTTTACCGATGAGGAAATCTCCGATAAAATCGCCGAAATTATCACCACAGAAGATCTCGGAGCTAAGGTCCAAGTGATTTTCCAATCCGTAGATGATTTACACACGGCCTGTCCAGAACATTTGGGCGACTGGTACTTTACTGGGGACTACCCCACAAAGGGTGGATCAGTGGTGGTCAACCGGGCCTTTGTACACTTTTACGAAGGGAATCCAGAACGCGCTTACTAAGCCGTTCGTCGATTATTTTTTTCCTTTAACGAAAAGTAAGAAAAGTAGGTCAAAAGTATTTTTGCCTTGCCTATATTTGACCACTACCATAACATAAGTAGGTTTAGTTCATGGTAAGATTTGGGGCAAAAAAGGTGGACTCTCGTCCACCTTTTTTATTTGCTATACATCGCCCCAGTCAGGGGCCTTTCAGTCAGCGACTACAAAAGCAACTGCTGATTATTTTGCCGCCTCGAAGCGCTTTGATACTTCCGCCCAATTGATCACATTAAAAAATGCAGACACATAATCAGGACGTCTGTTTTGGTAGTTCAAATAATAAGCGTGCTCCCAAACATCCAGGCCTAATATTGGCGTACCGCCACAGCCGATTCCTGGCATCATAGGGTTGTCTTGATTGGCTGTAGCGCAAACTTCTAATGTGCCGTCTGCTTGAACACAAAGCCAGGCCCAACCAGAACCAAATTGTGTTTTAGCCGCCTGTGAAAACGCCTCTTTGAAGCCGTCAAAACTGCCAAAAGCTGTATCAATAGCCTGGGCCAATGCGCCTTCTGGGGCTCCCCCGCCATTTGGCCCCATTACTTGCCAAAATAAATTGTGGTTGTAAAACCCGCCACCATTATTGCGCAAAGCCTTATTGTTCATATCACAAGAGCGCAAAATGCTTTCTATATCTTGGCCTTCAAGAGCCGTACCTGATACTGCGGCATTTAAATTCGCCGTGTAACCCGCGTGGTGTTTTCCGTGGTGTATTTCCATCGTACGAGCATCGATGTGGGGTTCCAAAGCATCGTGCGCGTAGGGTAATGAAGGTAATTCAAAAGCCATAATCGTTGTATTTAAAGGTTTAAAACTGCTGCAAATTTAACAATAAAATCCCAGTGACGGCGCAGGCCGAATTTGTTACTGTTTATGTGGTTATAGAAAATCTTAATGGTATCTTAGAGGGCAGGTTATGGCTCAGTCAAATAAAACATCCCCCCCTTTTCGCGTGTACAATGCCTCGGCGGGCAGTGGCAAAACCTTTGCCCTGACGGTCGCTTTCTT
>OMJU01000029.1 GCA_900299425.1 Candidatus Rokuibacteriota bacterium | reverse complement strand
TGGCTTACCCGAGAAAAAAGTAATCGCTTTGATGCGTAAGACCCTAAAGCGGGGGAGTTTTAATCTTTGGCGCAAGCGCGTCAACAGCGGCGTGAGTCAAAAACATCTTAAAAAGCGCAACCCAGAGATTAATAGGTTTAAATGTAGCCGCCAGCGCAATATAAGCGGGAATAAAATCAGTAAACGATAAGGTGTACCATAAAAAATTGATGTCCCAGCTGAAATTGTCCATGATCCTGTCGCTGTTTACACCAACTATAGAATATGCCAGTATTTTCTCCTAAATATCAAGATATAATTGCGCAAATAGATGCTGTTGACCCCATCGCTTACGCCAAGTCAAGAAACTACTCGAATGGGGCGGTAAGCCGGCTTGCACCTTATATTTCTCGGGGGGTCATCTCCACGCGTTTTGTTTATGAGCGACTGCTAAAAAGAGGATTTAAACTCTATCAGATGGAAAAGTTTGTCCAAGAACTCGCCTGGCGAGATTTCTGGCAAAAACAATGGCAACATCACGGTGAGGCGATAAATCAAGATCTCAAACACACCCAGCAAAATGTCAGCCAGCACGGACTTCCAAAGGCCATTATAGAGGGGAATACTGGAATTCAAGCTGTTGATACAGCCATAAAAGAGCTTTACCAAACAGGCTATATGCACAATCACTTGCGCATGTATGTTGCCAGTATGGTGTGTAATGTTGCTCAATGCCACTGGCGTATTCCAGCCCAGTGGATGTTTGCTCATCTGTTGGATGGAGACTGGGCCAGTAATGCCCTGTGTTGGCAATGGGTTGCCGGGGCGAACGCCAATAAAAAATACTGGGCCAATCAGGACAATATCAATCACTTTTGTCATACAGATCAGTGGGGCACATTTCTAGATATTAGTTACGAGGATTTGCCAAATCAACCTGTTCCAGAGGCACTTACACACGTCACGACAGAACTATTTTTAGAAGAGGACGGTGTAGTTCATAAAATCGAGCCAAGTGTAATTGAGTGGTCAATTAATACAGACCCTGTGTGTATTTACACACCTTACAATCTAGATCCATTATGGCGAAAAGATTTGTCGGCAAATCGCATTTTACTGCTAGATCCTAGTTATTTCGACCAGTACCCCACAAGCAAACGCGCATTGGCCTTTATTGAGTCCTTAGCGCTTGAGAATATCGGCGATTTGAAGGTGTTTAATGGTTCTTTCGAGTCGTTAAAAAAACACTACGCAAGCAGTGTTTTCTATGCCAAAGAGCATCCCGCACTGAATTATCCAGTAGATGTTTTAGATCAAAGAGATTGGCTATCTGTGGAGACCTTATTCAAACCTTCATTTTTCCCATACTGGAAAAGTTGTTCTAAAACCTTAAAACAAGAATTAAGTAAGGTGAATTAGCAAAAAAGACAAAGTCCTAAACTGTGAAAAAAGAATTCCTCCCGCAGAAAATTTGCACTGTATGCAATCGACCCTTTGTTTGGCGTAAAAAATGGGCTAGAGATTGGGAACAAGTGATTTACTGCAGTGAGCGTTGTAGACGCAATAAAAAATAGACCAAATGATATTTGAGATAACCCACCCCTGTGAAGACTTTGACCAATTTGCCAATGAAAAATTAGGCCGGGCATTTAGTGTGATTGACCGTCTTAAAATGGGCCGCATAGGCTCACGACGAATGATCATCAAAAGTTTTAGCTCTGGATTTTGGCCACTAAAAAATAACCTTCAAGATATCCTCTACGGAAATAATGAACTCAGACCAGATGGTATCATTTTATATGGTACAAATGGTGGAAAAAGAATGGGCTGGGTCATCCCCTATCGCGAACTCATCATTTTTGACTCAGATGATTTCAGTGTTCATGCACAAGGATTGGTGATCAAATTCAAAAAGAATCGCAATTACAGTGAGAACAAAACATTTATTCGCATTATGATGCAAAAGCGATTGGAATATTTTGGGCAATTTGAAATGCCGTAGCGCTGACTGTAAAATGATTTTGTATGGGTTAAAAACGGGGTGTTAATTCATTGATACCGACTTTCTGCCCTAGGGTTTCGGTTAGCTATCGCGCATTTTAGCGATGCTTTCTTTTCAATAAAAAAGCCCGGAGATTGCCGGGCTTTTTTTAACGGTTAAATTATCAACCGCTTACTCTTTTACTAATTTCAAGTTAGCTGCAACTCCATCGCGATATACGCGCACAAAGTAGGTACCTTGACTAAGCGATGCTACGGATACTTGAGCTTCTGTGCCCTGAAGGTCATGTTCCATTACCAATTGACCTAAAACATTGCGCAGTTCAATACGCTGCATCGGCGTCTCAGAACGCAGGTTGAAGGATGCAGTAGCGGGGTTAGGATACATAGACAGTCCAAGCGACTCCTGTGACTCAATACCCAGTACACCAGCTACGGTAAAGGTAAATGCCTCAGACCAATTACCTACAGCGCACTCTGTATTTCCGCGCACGCGCCACCAGTAAGTATACCCTTCTTGCATGCCTAAGATAAGCGAAGAGGGGAATTCGGAACTTTGAGCAAATTGCACATTGGTGAAGTCGATATCGCGAGACACCTCTACATCGTAGCTTCTTACTGTAGGGCCACCATTGGACCATTGTAATTCGTAAACAATCGGAATATCTACAGCACCATCAACAGGATCTAATAAATCTGATACCGTAACGGTACTTGGATCATCGCTCAATACGGTCAAGGTAACCGGAATCGATTGAGTCTCCGTGGCCCCAACAACATCGATCACAATAGAATAATCACCAGCCGCAAGGTTTTCAACACCAGTTAGGGTCATAGTTGATGATCCTATATCAGATAATGTAGGATTTGAAAAACTTGCACTTACACCAGAGGGTAACCCAGTCGCACTAAAACTAACCCCAGCAGAATAGCCATTTAAAGGGCTAAAATTTACTGTAAACTCAGCAGGTGTATCCCCTAGACATAAATAAACCTGGCCGTCACGCGTTAGCGCTATGAAATCAGGAGTACCCATACCACTAATAATGATCGAAATATCTTGTACTCCATTTACTAGATTTGCCCCTTTGTGGGAGATTTTCGCCGTGTAAGCGCCTATAGCACCACCAATTTCAATTTTCTCAACATTATCCACAAAATTATCGGCTTGGACGGCTGCTCCAGTAAAGTTGCTTGGATCTAATCGCCATGGGAATGCTTCAACACCGGCCGCACTAATGAGTCTGAAGTCAACATCATTAACGAGCATCGGAGTAGGATCATCTAAACTAGTTGCGTTTGCTGGCAACGGAGTTCCAGGAGGATCAGTCCAAGCTACAGTTCCCACGAGTGGTTCTGTTCCGTTAGCACTCACACTAAACACTAAAGTTTCGCCAGAAGCGATACTTTCCTCGATGATGAATGAAGAATCATCTGCTCCTCCAATAACCTCAGCACCGCGCTGAACATTGAGTAATCCCCATCCAAATCGATAATCAGGCCCATCTGCAGAACCGGTTTCGTCTGCAGTATGAATTGCAAGGCCGCGCAGAGTCGCACCTTTCATAAAACTGCCATTGAGCTGATTATAATATTGCTGTAGAAGAACTATACTGCCGGCAACATTAGGACTTGACATTGAAGTACCACTATAATTTGCATAAGCGGAGTTAGTTCCGGCTACAGAAGAATACATATTGACCCCTTTACCCGAAATATCTGGTTTTACGCGTCCATCATCTGTGGGGCCCCAACTGCTAAATCCAGACATGGCTACACTCGATGGGCCTGTATAGTTCAACACTTCAAAAGTGGCCGCAACAGTCAATGCATTTTTTGCTGTTGACATATCAGTTAAATAGTCAAAGCCACCATCTCCAGGATTTACGCCACTTTGACGATCGTTTCCAGCAGAAACACACGCAAGATAGTATGGCGCATTGTAGTGGATGTTGTCAAGGCCACGGGCATCATTATCGTAATATCCAAGGCGCCAAAGTGGTGCATTTTGAATGTTACTTCCATATGAGTGGTTTGATACCAATAGTCCATTGCCCGCAGCGGTAATCATCTCAGGATAATCACTAAACCAATCATGGGCCCAAAGTGTACCTTCAGGAAGCATGCCTTTAGCTGCCCCGTTAACCACTGTGCCATTGCCCACAAGCGTTCCTGCAACGTGGGTTGCATGGTCACCGATATCTGTTGAGCCATCTATCTGCTCAATACGTCCATCTAAAAGTTGGTGCGTGCCTCTTACAGCACCACCATCCCATTCTCCTACGATCATGTCTTGACCATCAAGATCAAGGCCAGATACCCCACCTGTGTGTAATGTATTGGCACGAGTGGTAATGCCTCCTTCGCGATTGTGCGTTATGCGATACTTCGGCTGACCATTTTCATAAATACCCACTAATGAACCGTAGAAACCGTTTTCTCCTTGAATAGTTTCTGGCCATCCTTTGATTGCTGCCATCTGAAGTGCCTGGGCTCTTTGTTCTTGTTCAGCCTGTGAAAACTCAGCCCGTAATTCAGCGAGTTTGGCCAAATCGTAATCCTGCGTAATTGCTGCACGCTGTGCAGGGGTTTGCGCCATTAACATCGGGCCTGCAAACAATAAAAGGAATAAACTTTTGTAAAATTTTACCATGATTATTTTTTTTGTGAATGTACAAAACAATCAACTCTGAACAAAGCTGACTTAACTTAAAATTAGCAAAAATTAAGGTGCAATTAATGCGGCGGCGCCCATGATCCCCATGTCGTAATGCTGAGAAGCTACAATGAGTGTTTTTTCAGACTGATGAGTATACTCAAAATCACCCACCGTCTTTTTCATGGATTTCCAAAAAAATGGAAAAGCTCTGGCTATTGAGCCTCCAAGTATGATAGCTTCAGGAGCGAACATGGACATGATTATTTTAATCGCATTCCCCAAGTGGATGCCATACTCATTAAAGGCTTCGAGCGCCATCATATCTTCCTGATCAGCTGCTAAATAAAGTTGTTTTGCGGACTGACCGAAATGCCGGGTAAAAAAAACACTGGCCGCGTACTCTTCGACAATTCCATCTTTATAAGGCAACATACCAATTTCACCCGCACCTGCCATAAGCCCAGAATATAATTTACCATTAATAATAACACCCATCCCCAGTCCAGTTCCAAGGGTAAGTGCCACAAAGTTTCTGTAAAGTCTTCCTTGGCCGTAATGCGCATGGCCCAGAGCATAACAACCTGAATCATTGTTCAGTTTTATCGGCAATGAAAATTTTTTAGACAATATTTCTGCCAAAGGCAATTCGTACCATATGGGAAGATTCTGAAGATCATAAATAAACCCTTTATCAGGATCAATAATACCGGGAACACCGATGCCTATTCCGCGCACATTTGCTAAATCGTAAGTCCCAATGGTATCAATTAATTGATCCAAAAGTTGCTGGCGATCGATGAAGTTATCTACAGCAAAACCCGTTCTTTGGCTTAAACGACCTTCAGCCACTAATCCAAGTTCAATATTAGTTCCTCCTATGTCTATTCCAAGAGAATGCCTGATTTTAGTAGCCATAAATACTTAAAATTGCTTTAAGATAAATCTTAGTTTTTGCTTTGGGTTGTTTTTCTCAAAGTTTTATTGCGGATCAGTGGGTTGGCCCAAATACCAATTGACCAAATATAGACTAAAGGAATCAGTAAGAGGGTCATACCCATTTGTAAATTAAACCAATCTCCTGCTAATCCAACAATCAAAGGCCATATTGCCCCACCAGCTATACCCGTGCATAATATTCCCGAAAGAGCACCATGGTGATTTGCTAGAGAGTTCAATCCCAAAGAAAAAATGATCGACCACATGACGGAAATTGCAAATCCAATAGCTGGAAAGCTGACCAGTGCCCAGGAGGCCGGGCCATATAGTGCCATCAATAAAAACACAATTGCCGCGGAACTACTTAAAAGCAGCACTGTTTTACTGTCCAATAACTTTAACAAAATGAGCCCTAACAGGGAACCGACCGTTAACATTGCCCAAAAATACGAGACTGTGGAGGCTCCTACCTGCTCTGCCATATATCCATGATGGGTTTTTAAATATTCTGCCATCCAATTACCCACCCCTTGTTCAAATCCCACATAAGCGAATATCCCCAAGAAAAATAAATAGGTCCATCGGTTAGCTGATAATTCTTTATAGGCAGAAATGGCAGCAGTTTGCTCATTGGCAGACGCAGCTACCTTAGGAAAAGGAACAATCCAAATCACGCCTAAAATCAGCAGAGCCAAAAGGGCAAAAAACAAATAAAGCGAAAGCCATGGTAACTCCTGAGGAATCCAATTAGGCAAGATGTTATTGATCCAAGTTAAGGACTGATCCTTGATCAACTCCAGATAAAGCCATGGACTTAAAAAAGATGCGCCTCCAAACACGACCTGAGCCATAACCGAATTAAAGGCCAAATGTTCTTCTCCCCCAGCCAAACGCAACATAGGATTGATGATCACTTGCAGCACTGCCATACTCAATCCCAAGACAAAAAGAGTCCCCAAAAAATAATTGTAACTGGGATTGAGCACCAATACAATACAACTGACCACAATAACCACAAATGATGCCGTAAGCAAACTTTTACTCGAATAGCGTTCAGTAAGAAAACCTGCTGGAATAGACATCACAGCATAAGCAATAAAAAAAGAAAAAGGTAAAAAACCAGCGGCACTTAAGCTGAGCTCAAAACTATCTTTTACCGCAACAATAATCGAATTCAAAATGTTTGTAATAAATGATATTACAAAAAACACGATGAGTACAAGAAGCACAAGTTGCGGATATCTCTTTTGGTTGGGTGTGAGGGTCATGATTTTAAAAATACCAAAATATTCCCATTTAGAGATCGTATCTTTGACACTCATTTAAATTAACATCTGTCATGATGCAAAAAATGAAGTCCATTCTGCTAAATTTCTCGGTTTTTCTTTTAATTAATGGATTGGCGGCCCAAACTTTGGTTTGGTCTGATGAATTTAACTACAATGGTCCCGTCGATCCAGAAAAATGGCATCATCAGACGCAGTTACCTAATGGAGAAAGCTGGTATAATGGAGAGATACAACACTATACCAATCGCATTGAGAACTCTTTTGTAAGTAATGGAACCTTAAAAATTATGGCTATTCGGGAGAATTATACCCAACAAGGCGTTACAAAAGAATTTACTTCAGCACGCCTGAATAGCAAATTTGCCTTCACTTATGGTCGCGTTGAAGTCAGGGCTCGCTTGCCCTTTGGGGTAGGGACATGGCCAGCTATTTGGACCTTAGGACAAAATATTACAGAACCCGGCGGCTATTTTTACTCGGAATTCGGCACTACCCCCTGGCCAGCGTGTGGAGAAATCGACATCATGGAGCACTGGGGCGTAAATCAAAATTATATTTCAAGTGCGACGCACACTCCTTCGAGTTATGGTGGCACGGTTAATGTAGGTGGTCGATACGTCAATAACGTTTCGACTGAATTTCATACTTATATGCTCGAGTGGAGTGAATCACGCTTGATTTTTTCAGTGGATAATCAAGTACATTACATCTATCAGCCCGAAGTTCAAAATATGGAAACCTGGCCCTTTGACCTGAATCAATACATACTGCTCAATGTGGCTATCTTGCCAGATATTATTCCAACTGGCTTTACTCAGGATGCTATGGAGATTGATTATATCAGGGTCTATCAAAATAATTTAAATGCTGGGGCTATAGCCGCAGATTATTTCAGGATCTATCCCAATCCGAGTACTGATTTTATTTACTTAAACGGCGGAATTGTGAACAATTTGACCTACCGTATTTTAAATAATCTTGGTCAAGTTTTATTACAGGGGGACCTGAACCAGACAAACTATGCCATTGATCTACATCAGCTTAAAGCGGGAATTTATATATTGGAGGTCAATGATGGACTAAATCAACAGTTCGCACGTTTCATCAAACAATAAAAGCCTCCCAAAAGGAGGCTTTATCGGACAGATATCTCAGATTTTCGAGTAAATATCTAAAAGGATTAATCGTAAAATTCTACGGAACCACTCGATAAGTCGTACATTGCCCCTACGATTTTTATAGCCCCAGTCTCCTCGAGTGATTTTAACACAACACTTTGTTCTCTGATGTTCGTCAAAGCCATCTCGACATTGGTTTTTGCTACAGCATCGACGAATTCAATATTGCTTGAATTGCGTTCATATTCCGAAAGCGGCAATTCAGTAGCGTAAACCGCGGGTTCTATTTTGTTGATCAGGGCAGTGAGATTGCCCAACCTTGCGTGATCACAGGCTCCCTTTATGGCTCCGCAACTTGTGTGTCCCAGGACCACTAAAAGTTTAGTGCCAGCCAGCTTACATGCAAATTCCATGCTTCCTAAAATATCTTGATTGATAAAGTTTCCAGCAATACGGATGCTGAATATATCACCCAATCCTTGATCAAAGACTAATTCGGCGGAAACACGAGAGTCAATACAGCTAAGTATCGTAGCAAAAGGAAATTGTCCCTCCGAAGTGTCGTTTACTTGTTCTAATAGATTTCTATTGGCCTTAAGATTATTTTGAAAGCGTTGATTGCCCTCTTTTAAGAATTTCAAAGCCTTTTCAGGAGTCATGGACTGCTGAGTTTCTTTTGTATGTGCTTTCATAACCATTATTTTTGATAAGTTTTTGAATAAAATATCTTGCTGTAGTTATCAGGATTTTCAATCGTCCCTTTTTCAGAGATCAATTTAATCTGAATTGATTTGTTTTTTGCCTGTTCCACAAAATCATTGAGTATCTCAATAATATCGTGATCAAGATAACGCGTTTTTCGCACATCCAGTTCCAAATAACTATTTTCCTCAAGAGCACTAAGCTCTTTTTTAATTGCACCTTTATTGATAAAAGTGACCTCTTCCGCTAAAGTCATTTTGTATTTATCTACGTCATTGTGTTCTTCTTCGATGTGCAAAAAGTGAGAGTTTTGATAGCTTTTAACTAAAATAACTATAATTCCTATGGCCAAACCTATACCAATACCTGTCAGTAAGTCTGTAGTAAGGATACCGACTACCGTAGCAACAAAAGGCACAAATTGGTTCCATCCTAGTTGATACATAGCCTTAAATAATTCAGGTTTGGCGAGTTTATAGCCAACCACGAGTAAAACTGCTGCTAGAACTGATAATGGTATTAAATTCAAAATATGTGGAATTGTAAGAACGGAAACCACTAAAAAAAGTCCGTGTATGATTGCCGATAACTTCGTTTTTGCACCGGATTGAATGTTTGCCGAACTCCTCACAATTACTTGGGTTACAGGTAAACCTCCAATGAGACCCGACAAAATATTCCCAACCCCTTGGGCCCATAATTCGCGGTTTGCAGGTGTCACTCGTTTTTCAGGGTCCAAACGGTCCGTTGCTTCAAGACACAATAGGGTCTCTAAACTCGCTACAAGTGCTAACGTCGCAGCAGTAATCCAAACGTCCAATCGACCAAATGCCTCAATGTTTGGAAAAACAATGAAATCGCTTAAACCTCCTGACTCGGAAAGTACAGGAACACTAACTAAGTTTTCAGCGTAAACTTGTAAGGGAGTATCCACAGTGAAAACGACATAAATAACCCCAAAAATTACAGCCAAAAGCGGCGCTTGAATCCACTGTAAAAATGCAGGTACTTTAGGCTGAATTTTCGGCCATAGTAAGAGTGTTGCCATGGCGCCGATGGCAATTAGCGTTGCCCCCAAATTGATAAAATCTAAACTCAACAGTATCTCTGAAAAGGTATTTTCTCCATCAACCTGTTTAAACGCGAAATCACCCTCTGGGTCATGATCGTATCCAAAAAAATGAGGGATTTGCTTTAAGATAATGATCAACCCAATCCCAGACAGCATTCCTTTAATAACCGAAGAGGGAAAATAAAGTCCTATAATTCCTGCGCGAAGCAGTCCCATGGCAATCTGAAAAAATCCTGCAATTACTACAGCGGCAATAAAGTTTTCAAATCCTCCCAAGGAAGAAATCGCTGTAAGAACAATGGCAGCCAAACCAGCTGCAGGACCACTTACGCCAATTTGAGAACCACTTAGGGCTCCTACAACAATACCGCCAACAATTCCGGCAATTAGTCCAGAAAACAGAGGCGCGCCACTGGCCAAGGCAATGCCTAAACACAAGGGCAAGGCAACAAAAAACACGACGATACTCGCCGCAAAATCTTTTTTAAAACTCGTAAACATATAAAATAATTAAAGTCCGGATGACTCCGGAATAAGACAATAAAAACAAACTGTGTTATGCATTATTGTCTTCTGGAGGGTCCAGAATAACAGCAAATAATTCTCGCTGAGGATGTAGAAGATAGGCGGCATTTAAACCAGATGCAATCAGAGTTGTTGCGATACGATTCAATGCAGCGCTGAAGCTGATCCAATCTTTTGTAATGTCATCAAGTAATTTTTTTGACGACTCCTTTTCTGAATCATCTGAATTAGATAACTCTATGGCATAAACATCTGTTGATAGACAATGTTGTGCAACAATCGGCGCAACAATGACTGCCATGAAAAATAGAGCAATAAATACCCGGTTATTCAATGGATAACAATTTTTTTTCAAAGATAAGAAGCTGACTAATTTTAGACCAATAAAAAGTTATTTTTTTGTCTTAAAGCGTATCTTTAAGTAATTCAAAATTCACCATTTTACTTTAACTTTTTTGACCATGGTTCCACTCTTGAAAAGGCTCTGTTATTTCGTTTTATTTTTCACTTTTTCTCTAGGCGCTCAAGAATCTGATGATTCCATAAATCAGACTAAAAGGATTGATTTTGCAAACACAATTACTGCAGATGATTTGAGTAATTTACTTTATCGTTTTGCCGCAGATTCTATGCAGGGACGCATGACAGCTACTCCAGGACAAAAAAAGGCCGCTGAATTTTTAAAGAAATTTTATCAAAATGAAGGGATCAGTGGAGCCCTCCCTGGGGGTGGATATTATCAAAACATTCCCAAAGAATATTTTAAGTCTAAATACGTCAAAACCGATAGTGAAAATGTGGTGGCCATTATTCCTGGGTCAACTTTACCTCAGGAATACATTGTACTCTCGGCGCACTATGACCATGTTGGCGCCAAGGGCGATACAATATATAATGGAGCAGATGATGACGGAAGTGGAACTGTGGCCCTTTTAGAAATCGCTCAAGCCTTTAAAAAAGCACAAGACCAAGGCGTGGGACCAAAACGCTCCGTCGTGTTTCTGCATGTTACTGGTGAAGAAATTGGTCTTTATGGATCACGATACTATACAGAAAATCCAATCTACCCTCTCGAGCAAACTGTTTGTAATTTGAATACGGACATGATCGGGCGTATTGATCCAAACAAAGCAGGCAATGATAATTATATTTATCTCATAGGCAGTGACAAACTTAGCCAGGAGCTTCATGATTTATCTGAGCAGGTAAATCAAGAATTTTCTCAAATGGAATTGGATTACACCTTTAACGACGAGAATGATCCAAATAGATTTTACTATCGCAGCGACCACTATAATTTCGCCAAACATAACGTACCGATTATATTTTACTTCAATGGTGTGCATGAGGATTATCACCAACCTACAGACACTCCTGATAAAATCGAATATCCCTTAATGGCAAAAAGAACACGTCTTATTTTTCAAACCGCTTGGGAAGTGGCCAATCGGGAAAATAGAATTTATGCAGACAAGCTTGATGACGCTGATATTAAGCAGGACAAAAAGTAATTATGAGCCATGGCCCGAAGAGGACAGAACAAGTCCTCCTAAATATTTACCAAGCTCATATCACCCCATATAAAAGCAAAAAACCGGCCAATGGCCGGTTTTTTTTCAAGGGTGGAAGACCGGGTTCGAACCGGCGACCTCTGGAACCACAATCCAGCGCTCTAACCGACTGAGCTACAACCACCATTTTTTGGAAGACCTCAGCTAACCTGGTCTGGGCCAAAAAGCGGAGGCAAATATAATTTAAAAAGCGGCGTTCCGCAATAATTTGTAAAAATTATATCAGATCAAAAAGACTACCTGTGGCAACATATCTTTTTGTGGTGAATCCTTCACCAAAATCCGTACCGATTAGGCGCCCTAAATTGCGATAACGGTAAGTCAGACTATCCCTAGTGTTTTCTGTAGATATAGGGGTTTGAGGCTCCTGACTATCGGGATTATAAAACTGGCTTTTGTAGGCAAAAACAGAGGTTAATTTTTGTTCCATGAATCCGGTAACATCCACAACGAAATCAGGCTCAATATCATTCCACTGTATATAATGATAAACTTGGGCCGGGCGCCATGCATCTTGAGGGTGTCCTTGATGGCTCGTTTCTATTTTTCTAAGGCCAGAGAGAAAACAAGCATCAGCCACAAGATTACTCGCTTTGGGATGGTCGATGTGACGGTCTTGAATTGCATTGCACAAGACGATTTTTGGCCGCGCCTGACGCAAAACCTCTATTACTTTTAGTTGGTTGGCAATATCGTTTTGGAAAAAACCATCCGCCATATCCAGGTTCACACGAAATGAGGCCCCTAAAACATCAGCTGCAGCTAAGGCCTCTTGTCTTCTGATTTCCGGCGTACCACGTGTTCCGAGTTCACCTCGAGTTAAGTCGACAATACCAGCTGTTTTTCCGCCAGCAATTTCCTTAGCTAGGGTTGCTCCAGCACTCATTTCTACATCATCAGGATGTGCGCCGAATGCCAAAATATCCACCGCAATTATTTTTTCTAACATCAATTTTGAATTTTAATCAGAATTACAAAGCCTGAGCGATATCATTTTGTAGATCCTCAGTAGTTTCTATGCCCACCGAAAATCTTATGAGTTGATCCGAAATTCCTAAAGTCGCGCGCTGTTCGGGTGTAAGCAATGCATGAGAGGTCAAAGCCGGAATTAGCGCTGTAGACTCCACACCAGCAAAACTCGTGGCCCGCTTTATGAGCTTTAATTTGTTGAGAAATGATATTGCAGAAATCCCCTGATCTAGTTCAAAAGAAACTACTCCACCAAAGCCACACATTTGGGCATGAGCTAATTCATGATCCGGGTGGCTTTTTAGTCCAGGATAATGCACGCGTGATATCTTTGGTTGCTGCTCTAACCACGAGGCCATTGCCAAAGCATTATTATTTTGCGCAGTGACCCTTAATCCCATAGTTTTTATGCTCCGATCTAAAAGCCAAACCGTCAAATCACTAAGGTTACCCCCTAGCATTTTAGCTCTTTTCGCAATTTTGTCACGAAGTTTCGCACTACAAGCCACAGTACCCGCCAGAATATCACTATGTCCGGACATATATTTAGTGGCACTGTGAATGATCACATCAACACCATGCTCAGCCGGCAATTGATTCACCGGAGAACCCATAGTGCTATCGATGACCACTAAAACATTATGCTTTCGCGCCAACTCCACCACTGCTTTGAAATTAACAATTTCGAGCATAGGGTTCGAGGGGGATTCGATATAGAGTAATTTAGTGTTAGGCTTAAGTTTATCGGCAAAATCAGTGGCCGTAAGCCCATTAGTATAATCATACTCGATCCCAAAATCATTTACATGATTGGCTACAAAGTTATAAGTCCCGCCATAAATAGAGTTTTGGACCACCATGTGATCACCAGCATTAAGCAGACCTAGGAGGGTAGTCGTAATTGCGGCCATCCCGCTGGCAAATACCAATCCAGCTTCACAATTATCAAGAGCAGCAATTTTTTGATTCAGCCCTATTTGATTCGGGGTATTAAAATAACGAGGATATTGGTCTATACCTTGGTCTTGATAATCAAAAGCTGTAGAAAAATACAATGGCGAAACTGCGCTCTTATATTGATCTACAGGTAATTCTCCCTGATGAACGCATTTTGTATTGATGTCTTTACTTTTTTGGGTCATATGTTCAAATGTACAAATAAGACAAGAGTATTACTATCTTTACCACTAGTTTTTGGCGTAGACTATTCTATTGGCTTTGTCATCAATTATTTAGGCTTTATGAAAATACTCCTGATCAATATTCATCAACTTTTACAAATTCGCGAGTCAGATGTTTGTTATGTAGCCGGAAAACAAATGGATGATTTGCCTTTGTTGCAAAATGCCTGGCTGCTTATCAATAAAGATACTATCGAGGATTTTGGGCCCATGCAAACGGTGCCTTTAAAAGCCACAAAAAATATAATTGATTGCAGTGATCGTGTGGTTATGCCGACCTACTGCGACAGCCATAGCCACATTGTGTATGCCGGTGATCGCGTAGATGAATTTGTGCAACGACTGGAAGGTAAAAGTTATCAAGAAATAGCAGCCATGGGCGGTGGGATATTAAACAGCGCTCAGAAACTCAAAAAAACGACAGAAAATCAGCTGTATCAGCAAGCAGCCCAGCGCCTAGAAAATTGCGCTTATCTAGGTACCGGAGCTTTGGAAATAAAAAGTGGTTATGGCCTTAATCTAGAGTCGGAGCTCAAAATGTTGCGCGTGGCTAAACGCTTAGGGACAAAATTCCCCGTGGCTATAAAATCAACATTTTTAGGCGCCCACGCCCTTCCTGAAAAATACAAAGACCGAAAAGATGAATACGTGCGACACATTTGTAAGGATATGATTCCAGAAGTCGCCACTCAAAATCTCGCTGATTACATCGACGTTTTTTGTGAAGAAGGATATTTCGATTTAGCGGATACCGAGCAAATATTATCGGCGGGGGCTAAACATGGACTCAAGGGCAAAATCCACGTCAATCAATTTAATATCATAGGAGGCGTGGCATTAGGCGTGGCCATGGAAGCGCTCAGTGTGGATCATCTTGAGCTCCTGGATGAGGAAGATCTTTCGGCTTTGGAAGGTGGCCAGACTATGCCAGTGGCCCTACCTGGATGCTCCTTGTTTTTAGACATTCCCTTTACACCTGCAAGAACAATTATAGATCGTGGTTTACCACTGGCTTTGGCCACAGATTTTAATCCTGGCTCTGCCCCTTCTGGCAATATGAATCTGGTGATTTCCCTGGCCTGTATGCGCATGAAAATGACTCCAGCCGAAGCGATTAACGCCGCAACCATAAATGGGGCCTATGCAATGGGTTTGGCAACGACCCATGGATCAATTACTCGTGGCAAAAAAGCCAGTTTAATCATAACGGATCCCATAAAAGATTATAGCCACCTCCCCTATGATTTTGGTCAAAATCATATTGACCAAGTCATATTAAACGGACGTATTTTATGAATGGCCTGAACTTTATCGATGCCGCGTATATCGATCAGATTACGGTCAAAAGGCGCGGTGAACCACGCCTTGGGGAGGTGCTCTCCCTCATTACATCAAAGCAGGCCTTGGAAGATTCTAAGGCGCGTTATCTATTGATCGGCATTCCCGAAGATATTGGGGTCAGAGCCAATGGTGGTCGCCCTGGGACCGAAAAAACTTGGGATGCTTTTTTAAGCCATTTTTGCTCATTACCCGTAGCAAAAAACAGTCCCATTGATAAGGTTGCCATCTTAGGAACAATTGCTTGTCAAGACCTTATTAAACAAAGCTTGGATCTTGATTGGCGCAATACTAATGACCAAAAAACTTTTGATGCCCTGATCACAACCCTGGATCAGCGCGTGTCACAAGTCATTGAACCCCTAATCAATGCAGGTTTTATTCCGGTGGTAATCGGTGGTGGACACAATAATGCCCTTGGCCTTCTAACTGGCAGCAGCCAAGCCTTAAAACAAGCCATAAATTGTCTGAATATCGATGCCCATACGGACCTGCGCAGTGATGATTATCGCCATAGTGGTAATGGTTTTCAAAGAGCAATTCAAACTGGAGCACTAAAAAACTACGGCATTTTTGGTCTACATGAACACACGCTTTCACCCGGAATAACTGAGTTCATGGACCAAACAAATATGAACAGCAACGGAGATATCAATAGTGGTATCGACTACCTTTCGCTAAATCAATGGCTCGACACTGCCCTTGCAATGCGTCATGACAAGTTTGATCGATGGGTACAACCAGTACTTGAGAATCATTTTGGATTAGAAATTGATTTAGATGTACTTGCGGATATGGGGAGTAGTGCCCAAAATCCTAACGGCCTTTGCCTCGAAGATGTGCGCCGGGTTGTGCGTTCAATGGCAGGCAATAAGTATTTACGCTATGTTCATCTATGTGAAGGAGCCCCTGAACTGGGCTTATACCCTACGCAAGTGGTCAAGACATTAAGTGCACTTTGCCTCGACTTTTTGGTTTGAGTTTTTTAGTTTTTATCGGCCAGCAGTGGGACGAACTTACAAGGGCCATGGGTCGATTTATCAAACTTTTTCTCAGAAGTTCTCTCAAATACGGTCATAATTTGCTCTTTTTCTCCAAGAGGAATCACCAGTCTGCCACCCACTTTCAATTGAGCCAGTAAGGGCATCGGGACAAATGGAGCTCCCGCCGTGACGATAATGCCGTCAAATGGGGCCTGCTCAGGATAACCTTTGTAACCATCCCCAAAAATTACTTTTTTCGGATTTAACCCCATTTTTTTGAGCAAAAGGGTTGACTTTTTAAACAATTCGTTTTGACGTTCTATGGTGTAGAGTTGCACGCCCAGAGCCACTAGCACAGCGCTTTGATAGCCACTCCCCGTACCTATTTCCAAGATCTTCTGACCTGGAGTACAAGCCAGCAGCTCAGTTTGTTTGGCAACGGTATAGGGCTGTGAAATGGTTTGATCCGCAGCAATAGGAAAGGCCTTATCACTGTAAGCGTGATCCAAAAAACCGCTATCCATAAAAAAATGCCGCGGTACTTGATCCATGGCCTCAAGTACACGCTCATCGGCAATACCTTTTTGGCGCAATTTATCGAGCAGCTGCTTTCTTTTGCCTTTATGAATAAACGAATCTTTCATCATTTGTGACACGATATAAGGTCAATTATTATGACTTATATCTCAAACAAAACTAAGAAACAGCAGGCGAAATTGACCCAATCGAGTCCGCTAATTTTGGGTAAAATCGGTATCTTTGTACAAATTCAAAATACATGCTAAAAGCAGGAGTATTTGGCGCAGGCCATCTTGGAAAGATTCACCTTAAATTACTGCATCAAAGCGAGCGATTTGAGCTAGTTGGATTTTACGATGCCGACAAACAATCGGCTATTGAAATTGAAAAAACATTTGGCTACAAGTACTTTGAACAACCCGAGGATTTAATCGCGGCTTGCGATTTTATTGATATCGTTACTCCAACAACCCATCACTATGATGGAGCCATGGCGGTACTGAATGCCGGTAAGCACGTTTTTATTGAAAAACCGATTACAGAAACCACTCAGCAAGCCGATGTCATAATCGCATTGGCCCATGAAAAAGGATTAAAAGGCCAGGTAGGCCATGTCGAGCGATTCAATCCCGCTTTTACTGCGGTAAAAGACAAGATTCAATCCCCAATGTTTATTGAAACGCACCGTCTAGCCGAATTTAATCCACGAGGAACTGACGTACCAGTGGTTTTGGACCTTATGATCCACGACATAGATGCCGTGTTAAGCGTAGTAAAGAGTCCTGTGAAGCAAGTCAGTGCCAGTGGCGTTGTGGTCATCTCTGAAACCCCAGATATCGCCAATGCAAGAATTGAATTTGAAAATGGATGTGTGGCTAATCTTACGGCAAGTCGCATTTCTATGAAAAAAATGCGCAAAGTTCGCTTCTTTCAAAAGGATGCTTACATTTCGGTAGACTACTTGGATAAAACTTGCGAGGTTGTTAAGATGAAAAATGCGCCGGAGCAACCCGATGACTTTGCCATGATTTTAACCAATGCCGAAGGCCAAAAAAAACAGATTTATTATGACAACCCCGAGATTGGAAGCAACAATGCCATCTTAGATGAATTAGAGGCTTTTGCCGATGCCATAGAACAAGACGCCACCCCTATTGTCGACTTAAGTGACGGGGCGTTGGCCCTAAAAGTCGCGCTAATGGTGATAGAAAATTTTAAAAAATAAATTATGAAAAATGTAGCCGTTATTGGCGCAGGAACTATGGGTAATGGAATTGCCCATACTTTTGCTCAAAACGATTTTCGCGTACAACTCATTGATGTTTCTCAACAAGCACTCGATAAAGGCCTAGCCACGATCGAATCAAATCTAGACCGTATGTTGGCTAAAGGATCAATCACGGCGGAGATAAAAGACCAAACCCTTGCCAATATCACCACATATACTAACCTTGAAGAAGGGGTGGAATACGCGAGTTTGGTTGTGGAAGCTGCAACAGAGCAAGAAGCACTTAAAAAAAGTATTTTCAAAGATTTAGACAACTTTTGTCCCGAAGACACCATATTAGCGACGAATACCTCCTCAATTTCTATCACTTCCATTGCCTCAGTGACTTCTCGGCCAGATAGAGTTATCGGTATGCACTTCATGAACCCAGTTCCACTGATGAAACTAGTCGAAATTATTTCTGGTTATTCAACTAGTGCAGCAACTTTTGAAATCGTTAAAAATATGGCAGAGAAACTGGGCAAGACCCCCGTTTCAGTTCAAGATTATCCTGGATTTGTAGCCAATAGAATATTAATTCCTATGATCAATGAGGCCATATTCACACTGCATACAGGAGTCGCCGGAGTAACAGAAATTGATGAAATCATGAAACTTGGCATGGCCCATCCCATGGGACCATTGCAACTGGCGGATTTTATCGGTCTAGACGTTTGTCTATCGATTTTAAACGTCATGTATCAAGGCTTTAAGGATCCGAAATTTGCCCCATGTCCTTTATTGGTCAATATGGTTCAAGCAGGTAAACTGGGCGTGAAAAGCAAGGAAGGATTTTACGACTACAGCCAAACTAAGAAAGCCGAAAAGGTCGCCGCACGCTTTGTTTAAATTCCAATTATGGTCGATACAATACGTCAAAATCTTCAAAATTTAAATACCCAAATTGCACAAGACGTTACTCTGGTAGCCGTTTCCAAAACAAAGCCAAATGAGGCTATTTTGGCCGCCTATGAATCAGGCCACCGCATTTTTGGTGAAAACAAGGTTCAGGAAATGACCCGTAAATGGGAGGAGTTACCCAGGGACATACAATGGCACTTTATTGGGCATCTGCAAACCAACAAGGTAAAATATATTGTGCCTTTCGTTTCATTAATTCATTCCCTGGATAGCGTCAAATTAGCCAATGAAATCGATCGTCAGGGAGCGCGTCATCGACGAATTATCGATTGCTTACTACAAATTAAAATCGCCAAAGAGCCGGAAAAATATGGGTTTAGCCAAGAGGAAGCCTTATCCTTTCTAGAAAGCCTCAATACAAATCCATTACCCTACCTGCGCGTTCGTGGTTTAATGGGCATGGCAACTTTTACTGAGAACACAGAACAATTAAAGGAAGAATTTTCACTATTAAAAAGGTTTTTTGACCAGCAAAAAGCTACCCATAATTTAGAAATACTCTCTATGGGTATGAGTGGAGATTATCCGATCGCCATTGAAACAGGAAGCAACATGATTCGGGTAGGCAGTGCGATTTTCGGATCAAGACAAGCTCATTAATCTAGATCTTTAGATGTACGCTATTGTTGATATAGAAACTACGGGAGGGAAATTTAATGAGGAGGGCATCACAGAGATCGCTATTTACCGATTTGATGGTCATCAAATTGTAGACCAGTTCATCAGTCTGATCAATCCAGAGCGGCCCGTACAGGCCTTTGTGGTTTCTCTTACTGGTATTAATAATTCCATGCTGCGCCAAGCACCAAAATTTTACGAAGTTGCCAAACGCATTGTTGAAATTACTGCAGATGCTGTATTGGTGGCGCATAATGCCCAATTCGACTATCGAATATTGCGCACAGAATTCGATCGACTCGGGTACGATTTTCAATGCAAAACCTTATGCACTGTTCAACTGTCAAAAAAATTATTACCTGGTCATGATAGTTATAGCCTTGGGAAACTCGTGCGGGCCTTAGGTATTCCAATCAGCGATCGACATAGGGCGCAAGGCGATGCCCAGGCCACAGTAAAGTTATTTCAATTGTTACTCGATCGAGACGTTGAAAAAAATATAGTTCAAGCTTCCATTCGTTTGGATCCAAAAAAACAAATTGAGCCAAAGCTATTGACACTTATTGACCAAGCCCCTACCGAAACGGGTGTATATTATTTACGCAATCAGGAAGGTAAGCTCATATATATCGGTAAGAGTAAAAACATTAAAAAACGACTGACACAACACTTCACTGGGCAGGACCGAAAAAGTAAAAAACTTCAACTTGAAACCGCTGATGTTCAGGTAGAACGAACCGGAAACGAGCTGATCGCATTACTTAAAGAAAGTGAAGAGATAAAACTACACAAGCCACTGTATAATAGATCTTTACGTAGATCTTTGTTTCGTTATCAACTCACTCAATTTACCGATGATAAGGGGTATATAAATTTGAGTATTGATCCCTCTGATCGAAGAAAAAAATCCATCACGACCTTTACCACTTTTGCTCAAGCAAAGTCCGTATTGTTTAAAATCACAGAGCAACATCAACTCTGTCAAAAGTTAAACGGACTCTACCAAAGCAAGGAAGCCTGTTTCCTGTATGGCCTTGAGCAATGTAGTGGGGCTTGTGTCCAAAAAGAAAGTCCTCAAGAGTACAATCAAAGGGTTTTGGAATTTATCCATAAAAACAGTTATCAATCTAGTGATCTACTGATCATAGACAAAGGACGACATTTAGAAGAACGTTCTTGTGTACTTATTCAGAAAGGTGCCTTCAAGGGATTTGGTTATTATTCCCTTAACTTCCAAATTCAAAAACCCGAGGTTTTGAAGTCTATTATTCGGCCAATGCAGGACAATCGAGATGCCCAACATATCATCCAATCCTATTTGCGTCGGCATAAAGTATTGAAAGTAGTCAATCTCAATGAGTGAGTTGACATAATGCATTTTAATATGATTTATTCAGGGGGGATACTCCAGCAATTCCACTACTGTTTGAGTAAAACCTGTTCTATGTTTGAAATCTTCACTATTTTTAAAGACACAACCAGCATCCATGAACCTAAGTTCAGAAAATCAAAAACCCTTAAGTCCGTGGCAACTTAAACTTCATGAAATCATTTATGAGGCCGACACACCTGCAGGAAAATGGTTTGATATCTTACTGCTGCTGTTCATTGTAGCGAGTGCTCTGTTTGTCATGCTTGAAAGCGTTAAGGGACTGCCTGAATATTGGTACCGTTTCTTTACCTGCGCAGAATGGGTCATTACCATTCTCTTTACAATCGAATACATTTTGCGCATTATTTCCATAAAAAAGCCCAAGCACTATATCCTAAGCTTTTACGGACTTGTGGATTTGGTAGCCATATTTCCTCTGTATTTATCTTTATTGATCAGCGGTACCGGTGCCCTTGCAACACTCAGAGCATTGCGCCTTTTAAGGGTGTTTAGAATATTAAAAAT
>OMJU01000028.1 GCA_900299425.1 Candidatus Rokuibacteriota bacterium | reverse complement strand
TATAATGGCGTATGAAAAAGTTTTCACAGTTTCTTGTCCTGACACAAATAAACCCTTTGCATGAAAAAGTAACTCACCTATTGCTCGATTAAGCCTGACTGGATTTGGCATAATTGCGCCACTTTTCAATTGCAGCTTCCATATCCTGAGGAATGGGCGATTCAAAATAAATAGATTCTTTAGTCTTTGGATGTATAAAACCCAAGGTCTTGGCATGTAGGGCCTGCCTAGGTAATATTTTAAAACAATTATCTACAAACTGTTTGTACTTTGTAAAATGGGTTCCTTTTAGAATCTCATTACCTCCATAGCGCTCGTCAT
This sequence comes from Candidatus Rokuibacteriota bacterium, assembly GCA_900299425.1. Classification (GTDB taxonomy): domain Bacteria; phylum Bacteroidota; class Bacteroidia; order Flavobacteriales; family Flavobacteriaceae; genus BACL21. The sequence continues at coordinate 10,059 of OMJU01000028.1, read as the reverse complement.
TAAACAAAGTATGGCCAATATGTTTCATATGGACCCTAATCTGGTGTGTTCTCCCTGTCTCCAAAATGCATCGGACTAAGGTAACATAACCCAGGCGTTCGATTACTTGGTAATGTGTGACCGCTGGTTTGCCTTTTATGTCCGCATCATCGCCTTCGAAAACAGTATTTTGTAGTCTATTTTTTGGGTGTCGCCCGATGTGCCCCTCTATTGTCCCGCGATCCTCCTCGACATTCCCCCAAACTAAAGCGATGTATTCTCTCTGAGTTGTTTTTTCAAAAAATTGCTGAGCTAGATGAGTCATAGCCTGCTCTGTTTTGGCCACCACCAAAAGCCCACTGGTATCCTTATCTATTCTATGCACTAGACCGGGTCTATTATTTTGATTTTCGGGCAAATTTTCAATATGAAATATGAGACCATTGATTAAGGTATCCTTATAATTTCCGTGACCTGGGTGAACGACCATACCGGCAGGCTTGTTGACGACCACTACCGAATCATCTTCATATACGATATCGAGATCGATTTCTTGAGGCACCAATAAAAATTCATGAGGAGGGTACGCGAATAAGACGCGAATCACGTCCTTGGCCTTAACTTTATAATTCGATTTGACCGATTGTTCGTTAACATAAATATGGCCTTCTTTCGCAGCTTTTTGAATCTTATTGCGCGTGGCGTGTTCGATTCGATTCATCAAGAATTTATCAACCCTTAGCGGCTGCTGACCCTTGTCTGCAACAAAACGAAAGTGTTCGTGAAGTTCATCTTGCTGGTCTAGCGGGTCAAAAAAATCTGATTCTTCAATCATGGCTTTTTGTTACAAGGAATCTCTTTTCCTATTTGATGGATGAAAAGGGGAATCACGATCGAGTGCCTCCACGCTAAAGCCACCTGTACCATCACCGAGTTCAAGATCTATAATTGAGGTCAATGGCAATTGATCTCCTTGTTTGAGTGTTCGTTTACGAAATTTCAAAGCCAGTACCTCATCTTTGGCAATATATTTTTTGTAGGTCAATTTACCCACTTTAAAACCCGCTGACCGCAAGGCCGGTTCGGCTTGACGTAACGTTTTACCTACAAGATCGGGGACGGTTGTCATTTTGTAACCGGATCGATTTATAGATAAGTATATTTTTCGAGATTGTTTGACAACAGAACCTGGCGCAGGAATTTGCTCAATAATCGTTTGAAAAGGAAAATTAGGGTTATAACTGCTTGTATCTAATATGGCATAGGCTAATTTGCGTTCTTGCAAAGCAGTCATAGCCTCATCAATACTCAAACCGCTCACATCAGGGACTACAATTTGTTCCCCGTGTCGGGTATTGCTATCTAACCAAAATAGCAAACACAAAATCAGCCCAAAAAGCAAGACAAGCATGAGCAAAAGTTGCTTTAAAAAAAGGCGTGATAAAATAAATCTGATCAGACTCATGAGGGATTTAGGAAGAATGACAAAAATACTAAACGTAAATTTAGTAAGTTTAATGCGGCAAGTAAATATTTTTATATGGCGCATCAACCGTCCAAAATTTCAGTCATAGTGCTTATGGGAGGATATACTAGTGAGTTTGGCATTAGTATAAAATCAGGTAAAGTCGTTTGTCAAGAATTGGACTCAAGCAAGTTTGATATTTACCCATGTGTGGTCACTAAAGATCAATGGTATTATCAAGATGCTCATCTGGTCAAACATAGGGTTGACCCTGGAAGCTTTGGAATACATATAAAGGATGCCGTAATTTATCCAGATGTTGTCTTCAACACCATTCATGGTAGTCCAGGTGAAGATGGCCATATCGCCGCACTGTGCACCTTGCTTCAAATTCCCCAAACCAGCACGCACTGTTATGCCGCAGCTTTAAGCTTCAACAAAAGAGATTGCCTATCTGTGCTGAAAGCACATGGAATCACCTGTGCCGAATCCATTTATTGTGATGTGCATAATCCCCCTGATTTTTCCGAGGTTGAAAAAAAACTAGGCCTTCCCTTTTTTGTTAAACCAAATCGTTCTGGTTCGAGTTATGGCGTGAGTAAAGTTTGCGCTTCGGAAGAATATCAAAGTGCGCTTTCTTTGGCTTTTGCTGAAGATCATCAGATCCTAATTGAACGGGCACTCCATGGAACAGAGATCTCAGTTGGCGCCTATAGCCATAATGGAGTTCCTGTTATATTTACCCCAACGGAAATCGTATCAGAAAACGCTTTTTTTGATTTGAGTGCAAAATATGAGGGTAAAGCAAAAGAAATAACCCCAGCAAGAATAGATCATGATGTAGCTCAAGAAGTTCAGCGCTTAGTCCAAAAAATCTACACTACCTTAGAGATGAATGGCGCTTGTCGTGCGGACTTCATAATTGAAGATGGACAACCCTATTTCATCGAATTAAATTCTACACCTGGCTTATCTCGGGAGAGTCTAATTCCTCAGCAGGCCAAATATTCAGGAATTACACTGACCGAGTTTTTTGACAGACTGATACATGAAGCCATAAATAATCACAAAACAACGCACAGATGAAACGAGCTATTTTTCCAGGATCATTCGACCCATTTACTAAGGGCCACTTTTCCATCGTAATGCGCGCCCTTCCGCTTTTTGATCATATTGTAATTGCCATAGGACAGAATTCCGAAAAATCCTCTATGACCCCGGTCGAAGAGCGCATAGCTGGCCTTGAGCGCTTATTCGAAAAAGAGTCTAAAATTTCTGTCCTAAAATATTCAGGGCTTACCATGGACTTTTGCAAAGCCCAAAACGCTCAATTTATTATCAGAGGATTGCGTAATGCCCAAGATTTTAACTACGAACAATCTATTGCCCAAACTAACCTCAAGCTAGGAGCAGTTGAAACAATATTTTTATCTGCAGAACCCCATTTGAGTCATCTTTCGAGCACAATCGCGAGAGATATTGCCAAGTATGGTGGGGACATTCGTACGTTTTTACCTGATTTTAACGAATAAAAAAAGGCCCTCACAAATGACGTGAAGACCTTCTTATTTTTTAAGCTATGGCTCTAGTTTAGAGTGCTGCTACGTGTTTTGTCAGACTTGACTTTAAATTCGCCGCTTTGTTCGCGTGAATAATGTTTTTCTTAGCCAATTTGTCTAGCATAGACGTTACCTCAGGCAACAATTTTTCAGCCTCTTTTTTGTCGCTCATCTCGCGAAGCTTTTTCATCGCGTTACGCGCAGTTTTATGCTTGTAGCGATTCAGTAGACGCTTAGTCTCATTGCTTCTAATTCTCTTTAAAGCGGATTTATGATTTGCCATAATCTCTGTCTTAGTTTTTGTAGCCCATAGGAGAATCGAACTCCTGTTTCAAGGATGAAAACCTTGCGTCCTAACCACTAGACGAATGGGCCGTTAATTCAAAATGCGGATGCAAAAATACAACATTTTTTAAATGCCGCAAGTAATGTATTTTATTTTTCAAAAAAATCTAATAAGCCCGCGCAAATAAGACTTTTCGGGCTGAATCCTGACCAGAAAAGATACACTTGCCAGGGTTTTTTGGGCCGTCGAGAGGAATACATCGGATTGTAGCTTTGGTTTCGTTTTTGATGCGCTCCTCTGTTTCTGAAGTGCCATCCCAATGTGCCCAAACAAATCCGCCCTTCTCTTCAATTAATGTCTTGAACTCCTCATAGTCATGAGCCTCATGGGTCAAAGAACTGCGCATTTCTATTGCCTTTTGAAATAAATTATCTTGGATGGCGCCAAGTAAATTTTCTGTATACTGCACTGCATTAGCTTGAGGCACTATCTCTTTGGTTAGGGTATCTCGACGCGCAATTTCAAAAGTTTCATTTTCTAAATCCTTTGGACCTAGAGCCACACGCACTGGAACTCCTTTGAGTTCATATTCATTGAACTTCCAACCTGGCTTATGCGTATCCCGCGCATCCAAAGTAACACGAATGCCTTTTTTGCGTAATGAATGAACTAGTTCTTGTCCTTTTTCAACAGTGGCTGCATATTGCTCATCAGTCCTGTAAATAGGGACAATAACCACTTGATCAGGAGCAAGATTTGGCGGTAAAACCAGCCCATTGTCATCACTATGAGTCATAATCAGTGCACCCATAAGTCGTGTTGAAACACCCCATGAGGTGGCCCATACGTGATTAAGTCCACCATCTTTGTCTGAGAATTTGACATCAAAGGCCTTAGCAAAATTTTGACCCAAGAAATGTGACGTTCCCGCCTGCAGCGCCTTGCCATCTTGCATCATGGCCTCGATACAATAAGTCTCTAAGGCGCCTGCAAATCGCTCATTGGCAGACTTGGTTCCTTTTATCACAGGAACGGCCATGAAATTTTCTGCAAAATCCGCATAAACGTGCATCATCTGCTCAGCTTCAGCAATAGCTTCCTGTTCTGTGGCATGGGCAGTGTGTCCTTCTTGCCATAAAAACTCGGCGGTACGTAAAAATAAGCGTGTACGCATTTCCCAACGCACAACATTGGCCCATTGATTGATCAAAATCGGAAGATCTCTGTAGGATTGAATCCATTTTCTATAGGTATCCCATATAATGGTCTCAGAGGTCGGACGAACGATTAACTCCTCCTCTAACTTGGCCTTTTCATCAACCACTATACTTCCATCTTCGGCGGTCTTCAAGCGATAATGGGTCACAACGGCACATTCCTTCGCAAAACCATCCACATGACTCGCTTCTTTACTGAAATAGGACTTTGGTATGAATAGAGGAAAATAGGCATTACGATGACCCGTTTCTTTAAACATACGATCGAGTTCCTTTTGCATCATTTCCCAAATCGAAAAGCCATAAGGTTTAATGACCATGCATCCTCTAACACCGGAATTCTCGGCTAAATCAGCTTTGATGACAAGTTCATTATACCACTTGGAGTAGTCCTCGGCTCTTGACGTTAAGTTTTTCCCCATATAATTAGAGTTGGCACAGTAATTGCACTAGAGTTAAAAAGAGTTCTGTTTCGACAAAACTACTTATTTTTATCATGTGCAACAATTTAAATCTATCGTTATGAAAACTGTAAATCAAAATCTTAAAAAGGCAGCTGCATTGGCAACTTACGGATTTGCAGCAATAACTCTTATTGGCTGTAATACTTATAAAAGTGTTGCTGACGAAGAAGATGGAATCTATGGCAGCACTTATATTGTCGAAGAATCAAATACGGTAGATGGTAAAAACAATTATTATCAGCAGTATTTCAGTACTAAAGCCGCCCAGATTGAGGAAATTCCTGAAGAGAATTTAGTGTTTACGGACATTGAAGCCTACAGTTCACAGGAGTCTATGGATGAGGAAGGTTATGTTGTTGTCCAGGAGGATTATATTGAAGACTATGGTTCTTGGGGCAGCAATAGCAACGAGATCACTGTAAATGTTTACGGCGGTTGGAATAATGGATTTTATGGAAATGGATGGAATGCAGGTTACTGGTATGGCGGATGGAACGCAGGATATTGGGGAGGATTTCGTCCTTGGGGTTTCAATTATTGGAACAATCCATTCTGGGGATACAGCAGCTATTGGGGGTATAATCCTTACTGGGGTTGGGGTAACGCCTATTATAATCCATGGTTCTATTACGGATCAGGCTGGGGTTATAATGGTTACTATAACCCATGGTATTACAACAATAATGGCTATACAACTATTGCTAATCGAGGCCGATCCAATCAAGACAGATATGGCTCTAGAGGTCAATCAGATAGATCAAATATGCGCTCTAGAGCACAATCAAGCCTAAGAGGACGCAGCAATAGTGATTTAGATCGTGGGCGTACTGTAATTAGGCAAAATAGTGCGAGCAGCACTGTTGTTTCAACCGAATCACCCGGTAATGCGGCCAAAAATTTTAAAATAAAAAGACGTAGTAGACCAGCCAGTACAGCTTCAAACACTCGTCCTTCAAATAGCTCAGGGACTCAGAAGTCTTTTAAAGCAGAAAATGCGGCTCAAAGAAGTTTTAGCAGGCCATCATTTCAAAGGGTAACGCCCATGAGCAGTCCTCGCAACTATTCCCGTCCTGCTTCAGGTCGTGGTTCTGGCGGACGAGGAGGCCGCGGATAATAGATGTTGGGTCAAATGATTTTATAAAAAAACAGATACTTATTCTGGTACAAAAAGTTCAAAATTTGAAAATGAAAAATTGCCTCAATAAGAAAACACCAGTGCTCGGACTGGTGTTTTTTATGACCATAAGTTTAAATTCCTGGAGTCAAATTACTCAAGACTACTTGCAATTTTCTCAATTAGATCCTTTTGGTTCTGCTAGAATTCAAGCCATGGGAGGAGCTTTTCATGCCCTAGGCGGTGGTGTTAGTAGCCTACATTTAAATCCCGCTGCTAGCGCAGTAAACACAAATAGCAAAGTAGATTTTGGTATTTCATTTGGTGGTCGGCAAACAAAAAGCAACTTTAATGGAGTTGAAAATAAGGCCAAAGACAATTTCCTTGATTTTGGCCATGCAGGAGGTGTTATTGTCCTAGAGCAAATCAATCAAAATAGCCCTTGGCGTAAGTTATCTTTTGGTTTTTCGATGGCGACACTGAAGAATTTTGATCAGTCGGTTGCCGCATCGGGAAATACAGATTTTGGTTTATCGAATTATTTTACCAATCAAGCTCAAGGGACCGCCCTCTCGGATTTACAATTAGGAACCAATGAGACCTTAGGATCAGCCTATGCTGCACTTGGGAATACTCTAGGACGAGGCGCCCAGCTTGGACTGCTCGCCTATCAGGCTTATGTGATTGATCCTGAAAATGAGACCAGCAACAATATAAGTTATATCAGCGCAGTCAATGATCGGCGCAAGCAAAACACCTACCAAGAGCTCGGTGGATCAATGCGCCAGTTCAATATTAATATCGGCTCACAATATGGTGATGATTTGTTTTTTGGACTGAACATTAACAGTCATGTTTTAAGATACGCGCGCTCAAATATTGTCAGCGAAGATGCCGTCTTGGCCAATAGTCCTCTTCAGAATCTAACTTACAAGTCATTTGAAAGAACGGACGGTGAAGGATTTAGCCTTCAATTAGGCGCTATTTATACCCCAGGAGCGCATTGGCGCATGAGTTTGTCCTATGACAGTCCTACCTGGTGGCAATTGACCGAGGAATCTGTGGAGTCTCTAAGCAGTGCAATACTGATCAATCAAGGACTCGATAATTATTTAATGGACCCTGATGTGCGCAACTATTTTGAGCCATACCGATTGAGAACCCCCAGTCAATGGAATGCAGGACTGGCCTATGTTTTCGGCCCTCATGGACTAATTTCTGCCTCACTAAGTCACAAGGATTACAGCGGTGGTTCTTTCAGTAATGACGGATCTGAATTCTTTCAATCAGCAAATTCCACGATTGAAAATTTATTCGATCAAAGTATCAGCGCCAGGCTTGGAGGCGAATACCGCTTTGGCCCATGGCGACTACGCGGTGGATATTGGATGGAATCGCAATCTTTAAAAGATTCGGGGCTTAATGACAATTATGGCTGTAGTTATGGATTTGGGTTCTATGGCGGTAGATGGACTTTAGATGCGGCCCTAATCAATAGCTCGATTAATTCTTCTACAGCCTTGTACCAGCAGGAGAATAGATTCAGCAATACACTGATGAATCAATCCTTTATTTTATCTTTTGGCATAGACTTGTAAGCCTTATTGATGACTTATTCCTCTTGGGTACTTTATGCGTTTACCATCGTATTTAAGTAAGTTAAACGATTTGGTGGGTACTTTTCACTATTTTAAGGATATCACGATAGATACTCCGAAAAACTTGTGAATAGAATTGGGTTAAAACAAAAATTCATTCCAAATTGAGTGTTCAATCGGAATGAATTTTTGTTTTAATAATAGTGACTTGTCGCCGCTATCTTTTTAATGTAAAATGTCCTGTAAAGGCCTTAGGAATATCATCTTCGGTATATTCGATACGGAACCAGTAATCACTCGAGGGCAGTGGGTTGCCTTTATAGGTCCCGTCCCATCCAGCGCTAGTGGGGCTAATCTGCTTGAGTAGCTTGCCGTAGCGATCAAAGATATAAATGCGTGCCGCTGGGTCGTAATCGGCCAGTCCGATGATGTTCCAGGTGTCGTTAAAGCCATCGTTGTTCGGGGTCACAAAGCGTGGGTAATCCACCACACCAAAATCTACCGTCACAGAGCCACAGCCCTCCACATTGGTGATGGTCACCTGGTGGTTACCTGGAGTCACATTCTCAAACACACCGCTGTCCTGCAAGTTACCCCCATCTAGACTGAACTGATAAGCCCCCAGTCCACTAGCGGTGGCCTCGATCACATGCTCTGTGGCAAAAGCACCGTTTTGCAGACGCACATTATACTCCAGTGGTGGTGAGCTCGGGTTAACGGCAACTACCGTCTCGAGCGAGCAGCCAGAGGCCAGCTCAGTAACCAGTACCGAATAAGACCCTGGGGATAGTGCCACTAGCGATGGACCTACCTCATTAGGCAATATCGTGCCGTTGAGTGACCACAAGAAGGTAAAGCCCTCTGTGGGCAGACCCGTCTCTAAGGTGGGCGGTGAGGCCGCGCCAAAGTCCTCCATAATGGCATTGCCCTGAGCGTCCACACAGATGCGGTACTCATCGGCTAAGATCATCGGAGGTAACTGCTCTACGGACAGAAGCACTTCAGCTATACCATAACAGATCGGATCATCAGTAGGATCCAGTAAATTACTCACGCGGGCGTAAATCACCTGCGGATTAGTGATGTTAGTATACACATCAGGCAAGTTCCCAATCCCCAGCTCAGCATCCGAGAGCGTCTCGTGGAAGGTCAGTACATAAACACTTGGGTCCTGATCCTGCAAAATCTGATCTACCAAGAGCTGCGCCTGAGCATCCAAGTCCGTAGGCAAAGCCGCATTAGGAATCAACGTAAACTCAGCCAGACCATCACTCGGGGCCAAATTATCACAGATCATATAAGGGTCAGGTGTGCCCGCAAAGGCCCCTTCCTTGACATACAACTCAAAGCTCAGATCCACCTCAAAGGTAATCGGATCCTGCTGTGGCGGAGTGTAACAGCCCGTATCCAAAGCAATCAGACCCGCATAAACCGTCTGTGGACTCGTGGTGCTGGCAAATAGTGTCGGGTTACCTATTGGGTTGACCCCGTTTTGGGCCTCAGTTAAGGTGCGGAAGTACAGCACAGCGTAAACCAGCGGATCTAAATCTCCCAAAATAAGAGGATCGTTCTGCGTGAGGTCAAACACCCCTACACCACCATTATCTACCGCGCAGTAATACAAGTCTTCAGGCAAGCCCTGAGCCACCGGTAATGGACTCACCACCAGCTCTAATGGCACAATACTATAACAAGCCAAAGTAGCCGGAGGAACATCCTTAGTCACCCTAGCATAAACCACCTGACTAAAAGGCGTAGTGTTGGCGTAAGGACTCACAAGGTCCGTGCCAGGGACACCAGCATCAGCCTCATCAAAACTAGCATAGTAAAGCACACTCACGTTAGGCTCTCCCCCGATGATCTCAGCGTCCTTATTAGTTAAAATAAAAGTCGATAGCCCATCCTCTGGATCAAAATCAATCACAGGGTCTCCCTCTCCGTCGCACACCACAAGTGGGGTCGGAGTTACAGGGCTCGGGTTAGGTAAAACGCGCAAGGTCAAAAAGGTCTGGGCACCACAACCCCCAGAGGTCAGTACCGTTACATAAATATCCTGCGGGTTAACCACGTTCTGATAATCCGTTGGGTCCGCAATAGGGTTGTCATCAATCTGATCCTGTGCACTGGCATAATAAACCACCGTGTAGGTGGGATCACCACCAGTGATGATCGCATCGTTTAGCGTTAAATTAAAAGTCGATACCCCATCATCAGGAGCACTACCCCCGATCTCATCATCACACAAGACCATCTCAAAAGGCCCTGCCGATAAATCAGCCGGCGGCTCAACAAGTAAGTCAAACGGCGTTACCTTGCCACAGCCCGTTGTAAAGTTCTCCACACGAACATAAACCTCTTGAATCGGGGTGACAATGTT
>OMJU01000027.1 GCA_900299425.1 Candidatus Rokuibacteriota bacterium | reverse complement strand
TTAAAGAACAGTTGCAACGTGTTGCGGAGGCTGAAGGCATTCAGGCTGAAGATGATGCTTTGCATTTGATGGCGCTTAAAGCCGATGGCGCCATGCGTGACGCCCTTTCTATCTTCGACCGGATTGTCAGTTTTTGTGGAAACAATATCAGCAGAACTGCGGTGGCAGAAAATTTGCACATCCTGGATTATTCTTACTACTTCAGCATAACAGATTTAATGCTCCAAGGAGGGATTCCTGAACTGCTCTTACAACTCGATGAAATATTATCGCAAGGATTTGATGGACAGCATTTTATAAATGGTTTATGTTCGCATTTTAGAGATTTGCTCGTGGCCCAAACACCACAAACCATTCCTCTTTTAGAGGTCGGGGAAAATGTGAAGCAGGACTATGCCAGACAATCTCAAGCAGCAGAGCGCTCATGGCTCATGAATGCCTTAGAGATAGCGAATCAATGTGCCTTAAACTACAGAAATAGTCGCAATCCTCGATTACTTGTGGAGTTGTGCTTGATGCAACTGGCCTCTCTAAATGATTTAGAGCAAAAAAAAAAGCCCTCTAGCCAAGCCTATATAATTCCTGCCAACAAGTTAAAGGCGCCTACTGCTGCAAATGCAGATGTCGCAATTACACATGCTCCAACAGACCCAGCGCCTGTGGCTGAAGCTCCAGTGCCTGTGGAAGAGCAACCAGTACCTGCGGCGGAGATGACAGAACCTGTGGCAGAGCAACCAGCAGCTATGACGGAGCAACCAGCAGCTATGGCGGAGATGGCAGAACCTGTGGCGGAGCAACCAGCACCTGTAGCGGAGCAGAGTACGCGCAAGGCTAAAAAAATAGATATAAAGATAGATTCCGTGCGCTCTGGTGTTTCATCGCTATCGCTCAAGAGTATTCAAGAAAAAAAGCAATTACAAGCCCAACAAAAAGTCTCAGGACCCATACCAGGCCAAAAAAGAGAAGAAAAATTTACCACTGAAGCATTGCTACAGGCTTGGAACGAGTATACAGAGCAAATAAAAGACGAAGGTAAGTTTAATATGCATTCTCACTTGACCATGGATCTCCCGCAGCTAAAGGACACAGTAATTGTACTCACCTACCCTAATGACACCATAAGGCTCGAAGTCGAACGAGAACAAGGGGCGCTGCTGTCATATCTAGCCAATGCCCTGAATAACGATCATATTAGTCTGAAAATAAATGTGGTTGAAAGTGCTGTAAAGCGCTACGCATACACCCCAGAAGAAAAATACGCCCAACTCAAAGAAAAAAATCCATTATTGGATGTACTGCGTAGCAGTCTTGATCTCGAGGTATAAAACAAAAAAATGTGTCAAAAAAACCCCTCTACAATGTTAGGTCTTAAACTACCCACCGATCCGAGATGGGTAAACATAGTGGCAAAAAATATCGATGAGATTCTGACCGATCACGCCTATTGCGAGCAAAAGGCCGCCTCTACGGCGATTTCCCTGATCATCGGATATCCAGAATACACAGATTTAGTAGCCGAGATGACTTTGCTGGCTCAGGAGGAAATGAGTCACTTTAAAATGGTGCACGATCGCATTGTGGAGCGCGGTGGGCATTTGGGCCGTGAACGTAAAGATGCTTACGTAAACACTTTGATGAAGTTCTTTCCTAAAGGTGGCAGTCGCAATGACCAATTGATTCACCGATTACTTTATGCTGCACTTATCGAAGCCCGTAGTTGTGAACGTTTTCGCCTATTGAGTGAGGAGCTCGAGGATAAAAAATTAGCCGATTTCTATAGAAAATTAATGATTAGCGAAGCCAATCATTACACGATGTTCCTCAAGTTCGCGCGTCAATACGGTGTAAGGTCTGTAGTTGATCAAAAATGGCAGGACCTGTTAGAATTCGAGGCAAAAATCATGAAAGACCTCAGTAAATCTGAGCAAATTCACGGATAACGACTATTTAAACAGGGATTCAAGGCTATGCCCTTGTTTGGGGTATTGAAACATGCGTTTGACCATGCCATCGGCCAAACCAATCTTGGGTACATAAATATTTTTGGCCCGACTCCATTTCATAGCGGACAAGTAAATCTTAGTAGCAGGAATGATAACATCGGCGCGATCTGGATTCATTTCCAGTTCATAAATCCGTTCGTGATAAGTCAAAGATTTCAGCATTTCAAAATAGTTCACCAAGAAAAAATAGCTCAGTGGCTTACCGATCTTCTTACCACTTTTGGTGTAAATACTATTGATGTTTCCTCCTGATCCTATAACATTGATTTTATCATAACCCGAAGTGATTTTAGTAATCCATTCTTTTACTTCATCCCACATCGTCTCACGGACCATATCGTTTAAAATCCGCACTGTTCCTAACTTAAATGAACGAGAAACAATAACTTGTCCATTACTGTATAGTGTAAACTCCGTACTTCCCCCACCTACATCGACATAAAGAAAGGACTTATCAGTGCCTATAAAATTGCCAAAATCAGTCGCTGCAATAATGTCGGCCTCAATTTCTCCATCTATGATTTCGATTTGAATTCCAGTGGCTTCTTTTATGCGCTGGACCACTTGATCTCCATTACTGGCTTCACGCATGGCAGAGGTCGCGCAAGCCCTGTAGCGTACTACATTGTGATTTTTCAACAACAAACGATAGGAACTCATGGCATCAATCATGCGATCAATATTGACCGAAGATATCGCACCATTTAAAAACACATCCGCACCGAGTCGAATCGGTACGCGCACTAATGAGGTTTTTTTAAAACGCGCGGGTTTATCATCCATTTTGGTCACGGTAGCCACTAAAAGACGAATGGCGTTAGAACCAATATCGATACCCCCATATTTCTCCATCAACATCATTACGCCTCAAGTTTCTTTTGATAGTAATCGTAAATGGCAAATTGCGAACGAATCGAAGGGCCGCCCTCACGCACATAAGCATTGTCCTGTGTTGCAGAGATCAGTCTTGCCTTAACATTATCCTGCCAGCTAATGTCAAAAGTTTCCTGCAGTTCTTGTTGGATTTCCAAGTCATAAATGGGACAACTAATTTCTACGCGCGTATCTAAATTACGCCCCATGATATCCGCTGAGGAGATAAAATATTTTGGCGCATCGTTATTTTTAAAGACGTACATCCGCGTATGCTCTAGGAATTTATCGACAATACTGATTACCTCAATATTTTCGCTCAAACCTTTAACCCCAGGTATCAAACAACAAATACCTCGAACAATAATTTTAATCGCTACTCCAGCTTGACTTGCTTGATATAACTTGTCGATCATGCGATAATCACTAAGACTGTTGAGTTTGAGTTGGATTCCTGCGGGCTTTCCTTCTTTTTTGTTCTTTACCTCCTTATCGATAAGGCCTTCCCAATAACCGCGCGTGTAATGTGGGGAAACCACTAGATGTTTATACTTTTTAACACGATAATTCACATCAAAGAAATTAAATACCTTTCCGATGTCTTTTCCTATGCCCTCGTTTGCTGTAAACAAGGTGTAGTCAGTGTAAATACGAGCCGTACTCTCATTAAAATTACCGGAACTTAAAAATGAGTAACGCTTTATTTTGCCGGCCTCCAAGCGTTCTATAACGCATGCCTTACAATGAACTTTTAGTCCTTTTACCCCAAAAATCATGCGCACGCCTTCCTCCTGCATTTGCTCTGCATAATGGATATTCGCCACTTCGTCAAAACGAGCCCGTAACTCGATCTGAACCACGACATCTTTGCCATTTTTAGCGGCATTGATCAGTGAGCTCGCGATATGCGATACCTCCGCCAGGCGGTAAATAGTGATTTTGATTGATTGAACCTTTGGGTCCAAAGCAGCCTCACGCAGAAACTTCACCACATACCTAAAACTCTGATAAGGCGCGTGGAGTAAATAATCTTTTTTGG
>OMJU01000026.1 GCA_900299425.1 Candidatus Rokuibacteriota bacterium | reverse complement strand
TCCTGAGTTCATGGGAAAGAAGAAAAGAAGAATAAAAAGTAGTACAAAAGTTACTCAGGCGAATATCGTAGAATTTCTCAGTGCCCACCCTACCCAGGGATACAGTATAAAACAGTTAGCAGCTGCTCTTCAAGTGCGCGATAGCAGTGGGCGCAATCAGATCATAAAAAAACTAAGAAGCCTCGAGCAACAACAAATTGTTAAGGAAACAGGTATTGGGATTTTCAAATGGGCCCAACAAAAAAACTATTTAGAAGGTCAAATCCAAATAACCAATAAAGGAAAGGGCTATGTACAAATAGAGGGCTGGGATCAGGAAGTTGTTATTGATAAGCGCCGAACCAATAGAGCTCTTGACAAAGACATTGTTTCAGTATATGTTTATAAAAGAAAGCGTAACGGTAGGATCGAAGGAGAAGTGGCAGAAGTTTTAAAAAGACATAAAACTGAGTTTGTAGGTATTTTTCTGCATGCTGATAAATTTGGTTTTGTAATGTGTACTGGTCAAAATTTACACACAGACTTCTTTATTCCTGGAACTCATATTAATGGCGCAAAAAATGGCGATCGTGTTCAAGTTAAGTTAGAAGGTTGGGCTGAACAAAGTGAATCTCCTATTGCTAAGGTGATCAAAGTTTTTGGTCCTGCAGGAGGACATCAATCAGAGATACATGCAATACTAGCACAATATGGATTGCCTTATGATTTTCCAGAGGAAGTATCGGCAGCGTCACAAAACATAAAACGCGGTATCACTGAGGATGACTTAAAAGAGCGCAGAGATTTTAGATCAATTTTTACCCTAACTATAGACCCAAAAGATGCTAAAGATTTTGATGACGCCTTGTCGTTTGAGGTTTTAGAAAATGACTTAGTACGTGTGGGTGTTCATATTGCCGATGTATCGCACTATGTACAACCCAATACTCTACTAGATGAAGAAGCGTATGACCGGGGCACCTCGGTATATTTAGTAGATCGAGTGGTACCAATGTTGCCAGAGGTCCTGAGTAACGATGTTTGTTCGTTAAGACCAGAGGAAGAAAAATTGTGTTTTTCTGCTGTATTTGATTTGAATCAAAAAGCGGAGGTTGTTCATCAGTGGTTTGGTAAAACAGTAATCTACAGTCAGCTCAGATTGGCCTATGAAGAGGCCCAGCACATTATTGAAACTGGAGGCTGTGTAATTCCAGAAGAAACCTCTATTACTAGAAAACAAAGAAACTTGAATCAGACCGCGGTAGACGCCATTAAAGTTATGGATGCATTAGCCAAACAACTGCGCAGTCTAAGAATGCGACAAGGGGCTATTTCATTTGATAGAATAGAAGTAAAGTTTAATCTAGACGAACAAAATAACCCAGCCGGGGTTTATTTTAAAGAGAGTAAAGATGCTAATAAACTTATAGAGGAGTTTATGTTGCTAGCTAACCGCAGTGTGGCAGAATACATAGGTAAACAACAACCAAAAAAGACTTTTGTTTACCGAGTACACGATGAGCCAGACGATCAAAAAATTGCTGGACTCCAAAATATCATCAAGCGTTTTGGGTATCAATTAGACACAAAAAGTCGCAGCAGCACTGCTAAATCAATCAATAAACTATTGGCTCAAGTTCAAGGTAAAAAGGAGCAAAATTTGGTGGATACTTTAGCGATTCGCAGTATGAGTAAAGCAGTGTATACAACAGAAAACATTGGTCATTACGGCCTTGCCTTTGATTACTACAGTCATTTTACCTCTCCCATTCGGCGCTATCCAGATATTATGGTGCATCGATTACTGCAGCACTATTTGAATAAAGGCACTACCCCCTCTGAGGAGCAATATAATGAGCGGTGTAAACATTCCAGCGACAGAGAACAATTAGCGGCGAATGCTGAGCGCGATAGCATAAAATATATGCAGGTAAAATTCATGAGTGATCATGAAGGTCAAGATTTTTATGGGGTAATTTCAGGGGTTACAGATTGGGGTGTTTATGTAGAACTTGATCACAATAAATGCGAAGGTATGGTGCGTTTACAGGATTTAAAGGACGACCACTATGTTTTTGACGCACAAGAATACGCTGTCATCGGTCAGTTTCACCACAAAGTGTATCGTTTGGGAGACCCAGTACAGATAAGGGTGAAACGAGCTGATTTAATTAAACGTCAGCTGGATTTTTTGATGTTGTCTTAGCAACACACATCACTCTTGTGTTAATTTGTAACTTAGCGAAATGTTTGATGGACTATGGTATGCCGCACTCTATGGGTTCCTACTTGCTTTTGCAGTGGGACCAGTTTTTTTTACCCTGCTCGAGACCAGTATTACCAAAGGATTTAAGGCCGGATTGTTTTTCGATTTAGGGGCTATTTTCGCAGACCTCATTTTTATTTGCATCGCCTACTTCAGTACCAGCAAAATACTTGAAAACTTAAGAGATGAACCAGGGCTATTAGTTTTTGGAGGGGCTGTGTTGATTACTTATGGCATTATTTCTTATGTAAGAACAGCAAAATCATTCATTAAGATTGCAAGAGAGCATTATGCGGTGCATGTGAAAAAAAACTTGCCCAGCCTATTTGTTAAAGGCTTTCTTTTGAATTTTGTGAACTTCGGCGTCTTGGCGGGCTGGATCGGCACCATTATTTTCGCTAACGCCCTGAGCAGCAGTAACCAAGGGGTAATCGTGTTTTTAGCAACTGTAGTGGGTGTGTTCTTTACCACAGACTTAATTAAAATAAGTTTGGCTAAAAATCTAAAAAGTAAAATGACCCCGCGTGTGATCTACAAAACCAAGAAGTTTGTAAGTGTCACCATAATTGTGTTTGGTGTGCTGCTACTGGTTCAAGGAATTTTACCAGAGTCTGTCCAAAAAAGTGTGCGCAATAAATTACCCAACGCCCTTGAACAAACAACGCCAAAAGAATAAAAAAAACAGGGCCCTTTCCTAAGAAAAAACCCTGTTGTTGAGGCGTCTAGCGGATTCGAACCGCTGTACAAGCTTTTGCAGAGCTCTGCCTAGCCACTCGGCCAAGACGCCTTGATTAAGACGGCAAATATAATAAGTTTCTTTAACTATACTCCTTTAAATCGTGGCGGTATTTTTTAGTCAGCTTAACGTGAAGTACGTAAAATTATACTTACCCGATCAACATCACCGCCTATAGGCGGATTAATTTTAGAAACCATCACCTCAGACCATTGCACACAGTCTAACTGTTTCAAAATACTATTATTGATACGCAAAGCCACGTGCTCGAGAAGTTTGGAAGGCTGACGCATTTGATCAACTACAATCTGATGGAGCAAAACATAATCAGCGGTTTGGTCTAAGCGATCACTTTGGGCTGAAGCAGAAAGATCCACCCCTACGTGGAGTTGCACTAAATAGTCGCTGCCGATAATGGTTTCTTCTGGCAAACAACCATGATGTGCGTAAACACGAATATCTTGAAGTTTAATTTCTCCCATATTTAAAGAACCACCCTATAATAACACTTTTGTATAGCACAAAAGTAAATAAATTAAGCCTGTTGCCAGAGAGAGAATACTATAAAAACGTTCCTTTTTGGCGCTTTGTCATAGGTGATAGGCGCCATATTTATTTGGAAGATATTTTGGTATCTTTGCCCTCTTAAAACCTTGCTATGAGCGAATTGCGCAGTTTAAATTTTATCGAACACATTATTGAAGATGACTTGCGTTCTGGGTATAAACAAACCGAGCTGTGTTTTCGTTTCCCCCCTGAGCCCAATGGCTATTTGCATATCGGTCATGCTTCAGCGATTTGCCTGAACTTTGGACTGGGCCTGCGCTATAATGCTCCTGTCAACCTTCGTTTTGACGACACCAACCCAGCAAAAGAAGAACAAGAATTTGTGGATGCCATTAAAAAAGACGTCTCTTGGTTAGGGTTTCAGTGGGCTAACGAATGTTATGCCTCAGATTATTTTGAACAATTGTATTTGTGGGCGCTGTCACTTATTGAGCAAGGTAAGGCATATGTTGATTCGCAGAATTCGGAAGAAATTGCAGCCCAAAAAGGCACACCAAGTCAAGCTGGAATTAACAGTCCCTACAGAGAGCGCAGTGTAGCAGAGAATTTGGCATTGTTTGAACAAATGAAAAACGGCCAATGCCCAGAAGGAAGTCATGTCTTGCGTGCAAAAATAGACATGAGTTCAAGCAATATGCTCATGCGCGACCCAGTGATGTATCGCATACTCCACAAAAGCCACCACAGAACTGGCAACCAGTGGCATATTTATCCAATGTATGACTGGGCCCATGGCGAAAGCGACTATTTAGAACAGGTATCACATAGTTTTTGTACTCTTGAATTTCTATCCCATAGAGAGTTATATGACTGGTTTTTAGACCAGGTGCACGACCCCAGTAAACTGCGCCCAAAACAACGTGAATTCGCGCGGCGCAACCTAAGCCATACCGTGGTGAGCAAACGCAAACTCATGCGCCTGGTTCAAGAAGGGGTGGTTAACGGCTGGGACGATCCGCGTATGCCCACTATTTCAGGGCTCCGTAGAAGAGGCTACACGCCTAACGCAATTCGCGCTTTTGCCGATAGTATCGGTGTGGCGAAACGTGAAAATTTAATTGATGTGGCCCACCTAGAGTTCTGCATACGAGAAGATCTCAATAAAATTACAGATCGTGTCATGGCTGTGCTCGACCCGGTTTTATTGGTAATAGACAATTATCCCGAGGGAGAAACTCAGTGGTTAACAGCAGAAAACAACCCTGAGGATCCAAATTCAGGACACAGAACCTTACCGTTTTCAAAATATTTGTGGATAGAGCGCTCTGACTTTAAAGAAGAGGCCAACCGTAAGTTTTTTAGGTTATCGATTGGCAAAGAGGTCCGCCTGAAAAACGCTTTTATCATAAAAGCGGAGTCTGTAGTTAAAAATGCCTCAGGAGAAATCACACAAATTCACGCAACCTACGACCCCTTGAGCAAGAGTGGTACTGATACACCAGAAGCCTTACGCAAGGTAAAAGGAACTATTCATTGGGTGTCTCAGGAGCACGCATTGGACGCAGAGGTCCGCCTTTACGACCGATTGTTTTCTAGCGCGGCACCAGATGCGGATAAAGAGGGTGACTTTATGGACCACATAAATCCAAACTCCCTCGAGGTGATAAGTGCCAAAGTAGAGCCTAGTTTGAAAACCCTTGAGATAGGTCGACCAGTACAGTTTCAGCGCACAGGGTATTTTGTGTTAGACCCCGACTCTAACCCAGAAGCCTTGGTATTTAATCGCACAGTATCCCTGCGTGATTCATGGGGAAAAATTGACCAAGAATAAAAACTAATCCCGCCTATTGATCCATAAGCGCGCTATCACCAATAGATGGATTAGTTCCAGGGTTTATTTGTTTGGCTCTAGCCTTAGTTGTGTTATTTTTTTTACCAGTCGCTGTTGCTTTTGCTCCTTGGGCCTTATCTCCTGACGCCATGGCGTTTATATGCGCCACTTGATGGCTTGCAGAAAACGAAGTAATCAGCTGAGACAACATATCGCTTCCAGCATGCGGAGAGTTTGGCATAAGGATCAAATTACTCTGTGTGGCCTCTCCCACAGACTGAAGGGTGTCATAGTG
>OMJU01000025.1 GCA_900299425.1 Candidatus Rokuibacteriota bacterium | reverse complement strand
TTTTTACGGCACCAAAGTCCCTCAAAGGGGCTGGTAAAGCTTTTGAGCCAGGCAATATATACCCCAAACAAAGCATCACGATAGAGATCAAGGCCCATTCTTGAGCCTGATTAAAAAAAGAGGCCAGTCCCAAAACCAAAAGACCCAGGAAATGTATCCAAATAGGACTCTGCTTTAGCACCTGTTTAACTGCAACAAAAATGGACGCTTGTGGCGGCACATTTTTAATATAAGTATAGGCCACCAGAGTACCCAGTCCAGCAAACACAACATAAACCCAATCCACACTAAAGCCCGTGTAATGGTAGGTCAATAAAACCAAACTCACTAAGGCTAAAGACACGTGAATATTCAGCATTACGTATTGTCTCAAACGATTTTTAAACAGACTCATGATCAAATATAGCCAAATGTTAGTAAGTGCATTATTCGGTTGAAAAATAGTCCCTAAACTGCTTTTTAATTGTCCATTTTTACGGACAATTTATCGTAATTTTGCCCAAAAATTTAAGCACAATATGAATACAGATTCGTTCGCTTTACGCCATATTGGTCCAGGAGAGGAAGAGACACAGCAGATGTTAAAAACCATTGGCGTTGAGTCTCTTGCGCAACTCATTGATGAAACTATTCCCAAAGACATCCGGCTTAAAACGCCGCTGAATCTGGCCCCTGCAATGAGTGAACATGAGTTTTTGAATCATATTCAAAGTCTCGGTGCAAAAAACAAAAATTTCAAAACCTATATTGGGCTGGGTTATCACAATACGCATACCCCTTCGGTGATCAAGCGCAACATACTTGAAAACCCAGGATGGTACACCGCCTACACACCTTATCAAGCTGAGATCGCTCAAGGTAGACTTGAAGCCCTTTTGAATTATCAAACGCTAATCACAGAACTTACGGGCATGGAGTTGGCTAATGCCTCATTACTGGATGAGTCCACGGCCGCGGCAGAGGCGATGACCTTACTTTTTGCTGTGCGAGAGCGCGATCAAAAGAAAAACGAAGTCGTTCAATTTTTTGTCAGCGATCAAGTCTTGCCACAAACGCTTTCTTTGCTAGAAACGCGTGCTACCCCTTTGGGCATTGAATTAGTTGTCGGAAAGGCTGAAGAGTTCACCTTCGGGAAAGAATTTTTTGGTGCGCTTTTACAGTACCCAGGAAAGGATGGGCAAATATTAAATTTAGATCCTTTTATCGCACAAGCGCATGCTGCTGAGATTAAAGTTGCCGTGGCTGCCGATCTTCTCGCACTTGTTCTGCTTCAGTCACCAGGTTCTTGTGGTGCCGATGTGGTTGTGGGAACCTCACAAAGATTTGGTATTCCATTAGGCTATGGTGGCCCACATGCAGGTTATTTTGCCACTCGCGAGTCTTTCAAGCGAAATATTCCTGGAAGAATTATTGGTCTTACAAAAGATATGGATGACCAGCCTGCCCTACGCATGGCCTTACAGACTAGAGAACAACATATAAAAAGAGATAAAGCCACCTCTAATATTTGTACGGCTCAGGTCCTACTCGCAGTTATGGCAGGAATGTATGCTGTATATCACGGGCCCAAAGGGCTGAGATACATCGCTAACAAAGTACACGAGCACACCTTAATTCTGGCAGACGGTTTAAAGCGTAATGGCTATCAACTCGTCCACAACAGTTTTTTTGATACCATCACCGTGCGTGCTCAGCGTGATTTAATCGAGCCTTTAGCCTTGTCAAAAGAGATCAATTTAAATTATCTCGATCAAGAACACCTGAGTATTTCGATAAACGAAACCACTGATGCGGAAGATATTGCACAGATATTGAGTTTGTTCGCTGCCGAACATAAAGCGGAGGAAACAGCTATAGGTCTCGATGAATTTGGTATTGCCAATAGCCAAAGACGCCCTTTGGATTATTTAACCCAAGAAGTATTTAATCGTTATCACAGCGAGACAGAACTCATGCGCTATATCAAAAGATTAGAGCGCAAGGATTTGGCCTTAAACCATTCGATGATTTCATTAGGTTCTTGTACCATGAAACTCAATGCAGCTTCCGAAATGCTGCCGCTTAGTGATCCAAATTGGGCTGGACTGCACCCCTTTGTCCCAATAAATCAAGCTGTAGGATATCAACAGATGTTGACCAAACTTGAAGAACAACTCACCGAAATTACTGGCTTTGCTGCAACATCCTTGCAGCCAAACTCTGGAGCCCAAGGCGAGTACGCGGGGCTTATGGTCATTCGCGCTTATCATCAATCGCGGGGAGACCATCACCGTAACATTTGTTTGATTCCTTCATCCGCTCACGGAACTAATCCAGCAAGTGCGGTAATGGCGGGCATGGAAGTCGTTGTTACCAAAGCAAATGAAGATGGAAACATCGATGTCGAAGATTTAAGAGAAAAAGCCCAGGCCCACAAAGATAATTTAGCGGCGCTCATGGTGACCTACCCCTCAACTCATGGGGTTTACGAAAGTGCCATCAAAGAAATAACCTCAATTATCCATCAGTGTGGTGGTCAAGTCTATATGGATGGCGCAAATATGAATGCTCAAGTAGCTTTGACGCATCCTGGAGCGATTGGCGCTGATGTCTGCCACCTTAATTTGCACAAAACATTTGCCATTCCACATGGCGGTGGTGGGCCAGGTGTAGGCCCCATCTGTGTCGCGTCTCAGCTTGCACCGTTTTTACCCTCTAACCCTGTTATTCAGACAGGAGGCACACAGGCGATTACCGCTATTTCAGCGGCGCCTTGGGGCAGTGCATTGGCATGTCTTATTTCATATGGTTATATCTGTATGCTGGGAGAATCTGGATTGCGTAAGGCCACAGAAATTGCCATACTCAATGCAAATTATATCAAAGAACGCCTCAAAGGGGCCTACGCCACCTTGTATACCGGGGAACAGGGCCGCGCTGCCCACGAAATGATTTTGGATTGTCGTCCATTCAAGCAACACGGAATTGAGGTAACGGATATTGCAAAACGACTTATGGACTATGGCTTTCACGCCCCGACTGTATCTTTCCCAGTTGCCGGAACGGTAATGGTTGAACCCACAGAGAGTGAGAGTAAAGCAGAACTCGATCGTTTTTGTGAGGCAATGATTTCTATTCGTCATGAAATTGATGCTGCACACACAGACCAGCCAAATAATCCCTTAAAAAATGCTCCTCATACCTTGGCAATGATAACCGCCGAGCAGTGGGAACTCCCCTATACACGTACTCAAGCAGCGTTCCCACTGGACTACCTACAGGAGAATAAATTTTGGCCTTCTGTACGACGGGTAGATGATGCTTATGGTGACAGGAACCTAATTTGTACCTGTACTCCTATTGAGGCGTACGCATAATTATAGAAGTCACAAAAGGCTTCTGTCTTATTGGCTTTTATCATAAAAAGGACTTTTTCAGTACCTTTAGAAAAATTTTGTTCATGAGTGTAATCATTACCGGAACCGGCAGTTATATCCCAAGCAGTGTTACCTCAAATGATGAGTTTAAAGATCATCGTTTTTTTAATGAAGATGGGGAACAGTTAAGTGAAAACAACGAAGTCATAATTCGCAAATTCAAGGCCATTACCGGAATTTCCGAACGACGCTACATCAAAACCCATAAAGTCACCTCAGACATTGCAACTTTTGCCGCGCAAAGAGCCATAGCCGACGCCGGAATTGATGCTGAGGCACTTGACTATATCGTGGTGGCCCATAACTATGGGGATGTCCCTGATGGACACCACCAAAGTGACACCGTACCAAGCTTAGCCTCGAGAGTCAAGCATCAATTGAAAATTAAAAACCCGAGATGTGTCGCTTACGACATACTCTTTGGATGCCCCGGTTGGGTTGAAGCCACAATTCACTGCAATGCTTTTATGCGCGGTGGGTTGGCGAAAAAATGTCTGGTGATCGGTGCGGAAGCACTTTCTAGGGTGGTAGATCAGCACGATCGAGATTCTATGATTTACAGTGATGGCGCTGGAGCAGTAATTCTTGAGCTGGAGTCAAACCCCCAAAGCACATCTAAAGATAAAGGAATCTTACATCACCTCACAGCAACATATGCGCTAGACGAAGCCCACTTTATTTACTTTGGACCATCCTATAACCAGGAGGAAAACAACGCCCGAAATTATATAAAAATGTATGGACGCAAAATCTACGAATTTGCCATTACACGAGTACCAGCCGCAATGAAGCAATGTATGGAAGAGGCCGGGCAAGATATCGCAGACCTGAAAAAAGTATTCATCCATCAGGCCAATGAAAAAATGGATGAAGCAATCCTACAACGCTTTTATAAGCTTTACGATTTGCCGACGCCGCAGGACGTCATGCCACTGACCATAAACACGCTGGGAAACTCAAGTGTTGCTACCGTCCCTACGCTCTACGATCTTGTGCGCCGAGGCGAACTAAGCGGTCACGAAGTAGTACCGGGTGATTTGGTCATGTTTGCCAGTGTCGGGGCAGGAATGAATGTCAATGCCATACTTTATAGAGTTTAGTATGTATTCCAAGCATTTTCCACACAAGCGCTATCGCATTACCCAGGAATTTGTTGACAAACACCTTGAATCCTCTGACAAGATATTAGATCTAGGGGTAGACAATCCCCTAAGCCAGCGCTTACGCGCCAGTGGATACAATATACAAAACACTCAAGGAGAGGACTTAGATATCGAGCGTGCTATGGTTCAGAATGATCATTACGATGTGGTGACAGCCTTTGAAATAGTGGAACACCTGCTGAATCCTTTTAGTCTTTTGAGTGAAATCCAAGCACCAAAACTCCTTATTTCTGTCCCACTGAGACTTTGGTTTGCCAAAGCTTATCAAAGCCCGACGGATGAGCGAGATCGCCACTTTCATGAATTTGAGCCATGGCAACTTCGGTGGCTTTTAGAAAAAACTGGCTGGCATATCATTGATGAAGTTCAATTCACCAACCCCGTGGGTAAAATTGGGATAAGGCCCTTGCTTCGATTAATTACGCCAAGATATATTTTGATTTACGCCGAAAAAACATAAATATTCAGCACTATGTTTTGCGCCGTAATCATGCCCATTTATAATGAAGCCTCACACTTAGATCTAGTGCTTCAAAGCTTCGCATCACAAACAGAGCGGTGCGATATGCTGATACTGGTTGATGACGGCTCAACTGATCAAAGCCCTCAAATCCAAAATAAATGGGCGGAACAACATCCTTGGATAAAGGTGCTTTCATCGGATAATACTTCAGCCCATGCTCCTGGCGCAAAAGTTGTTCATGCCTTTTATCGCGGTTATGAATATATGCTCGCGTTATCCCAAAAAAATGCACTGAATATCGCGCTGATAGGAAAATTTGACGGGGACGTGATTTTACCTCCAGATTATTTTGCCACTTTGAAAGAGGCTTTTAACAAAAATGCTCAGCTCGGTTTGGCCTCAGGACTGCTTTATATCAAAAAAAATAAGGACTGGGTCTACGAACAAATCTCAAAAAAACAGAAGATCCGGGGGCCCATTAAACTGTACCGCAAAGCCTGTTTCGATCAAATAGGCGGTCTGCGAGCTTGCCTGGGATGGGACAGTATAGATCAGTGGCTAGTGCAATTTTGGGGATGGCAAGTGGAAACTTTTACGTCCCTTAAGGTTAAGCATCTCAAGGCCACAGGCCAAGATTACCGCCCAGGACAACTGAGCAATCAAGGCCGTGCATTTGCCCATATGGGTTACGGATTTTGGCTTAGCTTGTTGTCTTTAGTAAAACTCGGGATTTATCATAAAAACCCAAAGCTAGTGCTTAATGGATTAATACAATATTGGCGACATAGAAACGCGCTTATGGTCTCCCAAGAGCAAGCAAAATTCATCCGTAAAAGCCTTTGGTATTCAATATTAAATAATCGATAACTTAAGGTAAATTTGGCAAAATAATAAGCCCCAAATCTTAACTTTGTTACATGAAAACACACACCCCTAAACTCATTTTTTTTCTTGCCCTTTCATTGGTTACCGCATGCAAGGACAATACATCGATAACTCCTATTGATAAAAGTAGCAAGAGTGTTTCGCCAATACAAATCAGCCATACATTCAGCACGGGTGCTCAACCCAAGAATGTGATTTTTGTCATTGGCGACGGCACTGGAATCAATCAAATTTCAGCGTTAGAATTTTATAAAGAACATCATGTATATTACGATGACTTCCCTATTGTTGGTTTGAGTAAAGTAAGTTCTACTTCCTTAATAACAGATAGTGCTGCAGCAGGGACTGCCATGGCTTGTGGCGAAAAGACTTTTAATAAGGCTATTGGGGTTGATGCGCAAGGAAATGATCTCCCGAATTTAATTGAATTAAATGAGCAATTAGGCGGCGCAAATGGGCTAATTGCCACCTCATCAATAACCCACGCTACTCCGGCTTGTTTTTACGCTCATCATAACGACCGAAATGACCATGAAATAATTGCTTCCTTTTTGCCTAAGTCGAGCGTTGATTTTTTTGCCGGACCTGGCTTGAAATATTTCAACAATCGTGAAGATCAGGTAAATTTAATCGACACACTTAAAGCCAACGGCTTTACCATAGAGACAACAAATCTTAAAGCTTACCCCGAAGCACAAAAAGTTGGTTACCTCCTAGCCGATAAAGACATGCCCAAAATGTTGGATGGTCGTGGCTCTTTTTTAATAGATGCCACTCAAATGGCGATAGAGCATCTCTCGAAAAACGACAATGGATTTTTTCTCATGATAGAGGGTTCTCAAGTAGATTGGGGGGGGCATGACAATGATTTTGACTATATGATTAGCGAGTTGATTGATCTGGACGACACCCTGGGGGCGATTCTAGCCTACGCCAAACAAAATCAAAATACTTTAGTTGTAGTCACTGGAGATCACGCTACTGGCGGTCTTTCTCTTTCTGCTGACAACGGTGATTACAATAAAATCAAACCTAGTTTTTCGAGTCCAGGACACAATGCAGACTGGATTCCTGTATTCGCGTATGGCCCAGGTGCAGAACAGTTCTCCGGAGTCTATGAAAACAATATGCTTTTCCATAAAATTAAGGCATTACTTAGCCCAGATAACTAAAGATTAACGATGCTATTTTTCTTAAATTAGCTCAATGAAGTATTTCAGTGAGATTGGCACATATTTCCTCATGTTGGGTCAGGTATTGCGCAGACCGACGAAATCGAGCGTTATGCGTGAGCTTATTTTTAAAGAAATCGACGAGCTCATTTTAAATTCTCTCGGCATCGTGATTTTTATCTCGTTTTTTGTTGGGGGTGTCGTTTCCATTCAGACTGCCCTTAACATCAATAATCCTTTGATTCCAGAAATGCTTGTAGGCTACGCCACTCGACAATCCGTAATATTGGAATTTGCCCCTACATTTATTTCCATCATTATGGCCGGAAAAATTGGCTCATTCATCACCTCGAGTATCGGTTCGATGCGGGTAACCGAGCAAATTGACGCCCTCGAGGTAATGGGGATCAATTCGTTGAATTATCTGGTATTCCCTAAAATAATTGCCCTATTGCTCTACCCTTTTATCATTGGTATGGCCATGTTTTTAGGAATTTTTGGGGGATGGTTTGCCTCAACCTATGGAGGATTTACGTCGTCGGCAGCCTTTATTGAAGGAGTTCAATCTAATTTTATAACCTTTCACCTGACCTACGCCTTTATCAAATCCTTGGTTTTTGCCTTTATCCTAGCGACCGTCCCATCTTTTCAGGGGTACTACATGAAGGGTGGAGCACTTGAAGTGGGTAAAGCCAGCACTTATTCTTTTGTGTGGACCAGTGTGATCATCATTCTGGCTAATTATGTCATTACCACCCTATTATTGAGCTAATGATTAGAGTGAATCACTTATTTAAGTCTTTTGAAGAAGTCGCAGTGCTTAAAGACATCAGCACAACCTTCGAGCAAGGCAAAACTAACCTGATCATTGGGTCAAGCGGGAGTGGTAAAACTGTTTTCCTCAAATGTCTGCTGGGTCTATTCAGCCCAGAAAAAGGAGAAATTTTTTATGGCACCCAATCATTCAGTGCTATGGACAAAGACCAAAGGAAAGAACTCAGAGAGCACATCGGCATGGTTTTTCAAGGCGGGGCACTTTTTGATTCAATGACCGTCGAAGAAAATGTCATGTTTCCTTTGCGTATGTATTCAAACAATTCTCAAGCGCAGATGCTCGAGCGTGTCAATGTGGTATTGGCCCGCGTGAATTTGCATGGAGCCAATAAAAAATATCCTTCCGAAATTTCTGGAGGAATGCAAAAACGTGTTGCCATTGCGCGCGCTATTGTCAATAATCCGCGATTTTTATTTTGTGATGAACCAAATTCTGGTTTAGATCCAAAAACGGCTATGGTCATTGATAATTTGATACAAGAAATCACTGCGGAATATAATATGACCACAATTATCAACACGCATGACATGAATAGTGTGATGGAAATTGGTCAGAACATCGTCTTTTTACAAAATGGCAGCGTAGCCTGGGAAGGCAATGCAGACAATATCTTCAATGCTACAGAACAAAGCGTTATTGACTTTGTCTATTCCTCAAACTTGTTTAAGAAAATCCGCAGCATCCAACAGCAATCCAAAGGCTGATTGTTAGCATACTAGACTTGAGAAGGTACTGGCATTATCCAATGTATTAGCGCACCACAAGTGTGTCAAGTGACAGCTTGTACTTCAACCATTGGTAGAGTTGATTCTTTTGAGCCTCGATTTGTTTGGCTTTAGCCTGCTGTGACCAAGCTGTTTCAAAGACCACCAAAGTATCCACCTTTTCAAAATTGGAAATTAATGTTGGTGCATAGCGCAATTGTACAAGCTC
>OMJU01000024.1 GCA_900299425.1 Candidatus Rokuibacteriota bacterium | reverse complement strand
TTCTACAGACGTACTATTGCGTTAAACCCGACTACAGACTATTCATTTAGTGCTTGGATTACAACAGTTTATGATACGGACAGTGGTATTTGTGGCGGGAATAGTGTGCCATCGAATGTGCGTTTCCGCATCGAAGACATGATGGGCAATATTTTAGAAGAAACCGTAACCGGAGATATCCCGAATGGTCCAGACCCTGATTGGCAAGAATTCTTTATTTATTTCAATACAGGAGCTAATAGTAATGTTCAACTAGTCTTGATCAATAACGCTCCGGGAGGATGTGGTAATGATCTGGCAATCGATGACATAACACTTTCTTATCTGAACAGTACACCAGAGATAGTCACTCCAGGTGATTTAGGCACTTGTGATACTACCGGTAGTGGTCAAGGTGTATTTGACTTAACTTCGGTTATCCCCGAAATATTGAATGGTCAATCACCCAATAACTTTAACATCAGCTTCCATCTAAGTCAGTTGGAGGCAGAGGTGAATTTAAATGCTATAGCATTCCCTAACGCTTATACCAATACGTCAAATCCCGAGACCGTGTTTGTACGCGTTGAAAAAGCCTTGGAGCCTCTGTGTTTTGCTATTGTAGATTTTGATTTAATTGTGAATCCTGCGGTTAATTTTGACATCAATATTCCATCAGTAGTAAGTGTTTGCGAAGGAGACCCCTTCCCAGAGTTAGACGCTACGCCTCAGAATCCAAATATTGATTTGAACTTTGTTTCTTACTCTTGGGCTGATGCTCAAGGCAATGTGCTCAGCACCGATCCAATGTTCATGCCTATGGCAGAAGGAAACTACTCAGTAACTGTTGCCTTAGAGCCTTGTGATGCTACGACCATCGGTTTTGTGGCCGTGCGTTATGAGCAACCATTGTTTGATCTAGGAGGCGATACTTGTGCTGGGCCTGACACCATTTTAGATGCCACCCCAACGAATTACGCCATTGACGATGTGAGTTTTATTTGGCTTCTCGATGGAGAACAAATTGCTGGCGCAGATCAAGCCACTTATAATCCTACAACAGCAGGAACTTACACCGCTATTGTCAGTGTTGGGGATTGTGCCGGTGAGCAAACTGTTGCGGTCGGACCAGAACTCGATTTAGTGGTAACAGAAGAGTGTTTGCCTGATGCAGGTTCATTGAAACAAACCCTAGTTGCTACTACTAACAGCAATGTAGGTAGTTTCCAATGGAGAGAAAACGGTGAAGTTGTCGGCACGAGCAGTAGCTATATTATTGATTGGGGTGCTCAAAGCGGCAGCAATGACCCGCGTACCTTTACCGTAACGCTCTCAGAGGGCGATTGTAGCAACAGTAAGAGTATCACTGTCACCCAATTTAACTGTGTCATTCCACAGGGAATTTCACCTAACGGGGATGACCTAAACGACTGTTTCGATTTAGAGTTCATCGCGGATAGATTTGGCGCCTTTAGTGTAGATATTTATAATCGATACGGCTCTAATGTCTTTAGTAAAGACAATTACATCAACGAATTCTGTGGTGTTGACAAAAACGGAAGTGATTTGATCACTGGAACCTACTATTACGTCATCAAATTTGCCGAATCCAATGAAGAATACGGTGAAATGCACACAGGCTGGGTTTATGTGAATCAACCAGCCAACTAATCAATACTCAATAAGAATATAACAACCAAGCATAATGAAAAAATTAGCCATCGCAATACTACTGATCAGCTTGACCGCCTCGGCCCAGCAAGATCCGCAGTACACCCAATACATGTATAACATGAACGTGGTGAACCCGGCATACGCAGGACTAAAAGAGTCTTTGTCGGTAACGACTTTATTTCGACAACAGTGGTCTGGTCTTGAAGGAGCTCCCACCACCTTTACACTATCAGGGCACGCACCAGTAAGTGATAAAGTTGGTCTAGGAATGTCTGCTATTAAGGATGAATTAGGCCCCGTTAAAGAAACCAACTTAATGGTCGATTTCTCATACACACTTCAAATTAGCGAGGGTTTAAAATTAGCCCTAGGACTGAAAGCAGGAGCGACCTTCCATGATGTGGGACTCGCTAGCCTTGATATTCAAGACCCAAATGATCCATTTTTTGCTGTCGACATAAATAACACTTACCCAAATGTTGGGGCGGGTGCTTTTCTGTATAGCGACAACTATTATTTTGGATTATCGATGCCTAATATGCTGAACAGTGTTCATCTTGATGAAAATGGACTGCGCTATGGTAGCGAAGTCAATCACTACTTTGTCACGGCAGGTTATGTCTTTCAAGTTAATGACAACCTTAAGTTGAAGCCTTCAACGATGATCAAATCTGCGTTTGGGGCGCCGACTTCGATTGATTTAAACCTCAACGCCCTGTTCATGGAGCGGTTTGAAATTGGAACGTCCTATAGAACGGAAGATTCATTTAGCGGTCTCTTGGGCTTTCAAGTGGCGCCATTTTTACGCATCGGATATGCTTACGATCACGTAATGAGTGAGCTTAGTGCTGTAGCTTCGGCATCACACGAAGTGGTCATAACTTTTGACCTAATTTCTAATCCAAAAACACTGCGTTCTCCGCGCTACTTCTAATGCTAAATTTTAATTCCATTAAAATGAAAAATATTATCACTCTACTCCTTTGTTTGACCTTTACTCTAGGGTCGGCACAAGATAAAGACACTAAAAAAGCGGATGAACTCTATCAGCGTATGGCCTATGCAGATGCTGCAGATGCCTATCTTAAACTCCTAAAACGAGGGAAAGGAAGTCGCTATGTCTTTGAACAACTCGGCTATTGTTACTATCAGATTAACGATTTAAAAGGTGCTTCAACCTACTTTAAGCGCGTTGTTAAAGGGCGGAAAGTCAATCCAGAAGTGTTCTACACCTACGCCCAAGTCCTTAAAGCAAGTGGGGACCTTAGCGAGCACGACATGTATATGAAAAAGTTTGCGGCTGAGAAACCCGAGGATACACGTGCCAAAGCCTTTTTGGACCACCCGATGGCTGTAGCCGAAATGCTTGAAGCCTTTCCTGCATTTGATGCGAAAAACCTAAAGGACATCAATACCGAATACTCGGAATTCGGAGGGACCTTGGCAGGAAAAGACTTTTATTTTGCCTCTTCGCGCAATACTACAAGAAAAAAATATCACTGGGATGACCAGCCATTTTTAGATGTTTACAAAGCGGAACTCGTCGGCAATACCATCAAAAATGCAAAAATTCTGGAAGGTGATGTAAACACTAAATACCATGAAGGAGGGGTTGCCCTTTCTGCGGATGGTAAACGCTTGTATTTTGATCGCAATGACTATTTAGACGGAAAGTACGTCAAAGATGAAAACGGGGTGAATCAAATCAACCTATATTATTCCGAACTTGTCGACGGCGGGTGGAAGGGCGTTTACCCTGTCCCATTCAATAATTCAGAGTACTCTGTAGGGCACCCTGCTTTGAGTGCCGACGGCAAAACCCTGTATTTCGCCAGCGATATGCCAGGAGGTTTTGGGGCCTCTGACTTATACCGAGTTGCTATTACCGAGGACGGAAGTTTTGGTACTCCTGAAAATCTAGGTAGCGGCATTAATACCATGGGTAAAGAATTATTCCCCTCAGTTGACAGTAAT
>OMJU01000023.1 GCA_900299425.1 Candidatus Rokuibacteriota bacterium | reverse complement strand
GATTTTGGAATGCTTCCTCTTACCATTAACGACAAGGGTGCATCACCACATTGGGCCAACAACTCAGGGAACTCATTGCCACCAATTTCAAAAAGCTCAATCTTATTGCGCTTTATGAATTCCATTTCTAATTGGGCGCCCACCTGACAGTCTGATGAGACCAAACTTCTTATGAGCTCATCGCGAAGAGTAAATAATTTTGGGTTTTCTTCTTGAGCTTTACCCCAATTGTCAAGGTCAAAAATTGAGGCGACATCGCCAAAAAACTCCACTAACGCCCTTGCAGATTTCACGCCAACACCCTTGGTTTGATGCAGCGCATACAGCTGCCTTAGCAAATTAAGCTGTTCCATTTGCCAATAACAATAAACTAGAGGGGGAGTTTGTCATAGAGATAACTCTAATTGTTAAAAATTATTACTTCCAGAAGTTGATTGCCGTGGAAAAAAAAATTAAGTTTGTTTAGATGGAAGTTTTTAAACACATAAAACAACTCCTATACCGCTATGAGTGCGTGATTTTGCCTGGTTTCGGGGCCTTTATAACCCGTAGCCACAGTGCTGTGGTCCAGTCTGATGGCACCTTGATTCCTCCAGGTAAGACCGTGTTTTTCAATCGACAATTGCAAACTAATGACGGGCTTTTAGCCCATCATATAGCCCACTCAGAAGGCATCACTTACGCTCTTGCATTAGAAAAAATCCGACTTTTTAGTGCCCGGCTTATAGAAACCCTAGGGCGTGACACCATTATCGATTGTGCTCCTCTGGGCCATATTGAATTTACCAATCAAGGTGCCTTGCGCTTTGAAGCAGATGAGCAGATGAATTTGGCTACAAAATCGTTTGGACTGTCCTGTGTGTTGACTCATCCTATAGAGCGAACCGAGCCAAACACCCCGGTTATTCCAATACACCGAGCCAATACCAAGCTTAAAAATGTTTGGCGCTATGCCGCTGTTGGGCTGATTGCGTTGAGTCTTGGAGGATACGGCGCCACTTACCGTTATAACCAAACAGTTATGGCGTATAATGAAACACTTGAAGCTGAAGCCCAGGCCTATGTTCAAGAGCAAATACAGCAAGCAACCTTTACCCCTGATATAGACCCTGCGATTATTTCAGTAATTGTGGAAGCGCCTAAAGGCCCTTATCACGTTGTTGCCGGCGCCTTTCGCATCGAAAATAACGCTTTGAGAAAAGTTGCCCAACTTACAGAAAAAGGGCATGCTGCTCGGGTTATTGGCCAGAATAAATACGGATTGCATCAGGTCGTGTTTGCCTCATTTGCTGATCGTTCTAAAGCCTTAAGTGCCTTGTCCAAGATCCGTGCGACAGAAAACAAAGAGGCTTGGCTGCTGGTGCAATAAGCCCTTAAATCACTTTAATCATGAACCCTAGAACACCATCAGAGTCCAAAACGACGTTGACTGACTTAGTGTTGCCTAGCGAAACTAATCCTCTAGGCAATATGTTCGGCGGTGAATTATTGGCGCGAATGGACCGAGCTGCCAGTATCGCCGCAAGGAGACACAGTCGTCAAATTGTAGTTACTGTTTCGGTAAATCATGTCGCATTCAATAAAATGATCCCTTTGGGCAGTGTGGTTACCGTGGAGGCTTCAATATCACGCGCCTTTAAAACTTCTATGGAAGTCTTTATCGATGTTTGGCTTGAGGATCGACAAAGTGGTAAGCGCAGCAAGGCCAATGAGGCTATTTTTACCTTTGTTGCTGTAGACCAAAACGGGCACCCCGTTGAGGTCCCAGAAATTCGTCCTGAAAACGATCTTGAAAAAGAGCGCTACGCAGCGGCCCTAAGGCGCAGACAATTGAGTCTGGTGTTGGCCGGAAAACTCAAAGCCCATGACGCTACTGAACTTAAAGCCATTTTTGAACAATAACACGCTTATTTCATGCTGCACGCGCTTCAACAAAGTTATGGCGGCCTTTTTGAAAAGGCCTTAATTGAAGAAATCAATCAGGTAGGCACCTTAAGAGAAATTCCTGAAGGGTTTATGCTCATTGATTTTGGGCAGTATATTAGGTCTATGCCATTGCTCGTTTCTGGTGCGGTCAAAGTATTCAGGGAAGACCCCGAGGGCAATGAATTATTGCTTTATTTCCTTGAAAGCGGCGATACCTGTGCCATGACCCTAAATTGTTGTTTGGGACAAACCCAAAGTGAAATACGTGCAGTGGCAGAGATGGAGACAAAACTCATTATGATCCCCATTCAAAAAATGGAAGAATGGACCGGGAAATACCGAACTTGGAGAAATTTTGTGTTCGAAAGCTATCACAATCGGCTGATGGAGCTGCTTGAAAGTATTGACTCAATAGCCTTTTTACGGATGGATGAGCGCCTTTTGAAATACCTAAAAGAAAAAGTTGCGATTAACCAAAGCAATATACTGCACACAACACACAAAGAGATCGCTTACGACTTACATACTTCGCGGGTAGTTATTTCTCGATTATTGAAGACCTTAGAAAATAACGGCGCAATTAAACTGCATCGCAATAACATAGAGGTGCTTGATAAGGGTTAATATCGGGAACGTGTAACTTGAGTTACGTAAGCATCCAAATGGAGCGCATATCTTTGTGCCAATAAATTAAGATATGGAAATTCATTTACTTCTAGGATACCTCGGGGCGATACTCATCGGTGTAGTGTTGGGGCTTATTGGCGGAGGCGGTTCTATCCTAACCCTTCCTGTGCTGGTCTATTTATTTGGTGTTGAGCCAGTGATTGCAACCGCTTATTCGCTTTTTATTGTAGGTCTCGCTGCAGTGGCAGGCACTTTAAAGAATATGAGTCAAAAGTTAGTCGACTTTAAAACAGCATTAATTTTTGCCCTACCCGCATTTATAGCTGTATACCTCACAAGACGATACCTCGTTCCTGCTCTTCCTGATCCTTTGTTGAGTATAGGCGCCTGGAGTTTATCCAAAGATGTGGGTATTATGGTGTTTTTTGCCATTATCATGGTCCTAGCTTCAGTCTCTATGATCCGAGATC
>OMJU01000022.1 GCA_900299425.1 Candidatus Rokuibacteriota bacterium | reverse complement strand
TTTTTTTTGTTTAGCCCAGGTATTCAAAGATTCCGGCTGCGCCTTGGCCAGTGCCGACACACATAGTAACCATACCAAATGCACCTGAGGCCTCTCGCTGTCTGAATTCGTCAAATAACTGAACTGAAAGCTTGGTGCCAGTGCAGCCTAAAGGATGTCCGAGGGCAATAGCCCCTCCATTTACATTGACGATTTCCGGATTCAAGTTTAGTGTGTTGATAACAGCCAAAGACTGTGAAGCAAAAGCTTCATTGAGTTCTATTAGCGACAAGTCGTTTTGTTTTAACCCGGCTTTTTTTAAGGCTTTCGGGATAGCTTCCACAGGACCAATTCCCATCACTCTGGGGGCAACCCCTACTGTGGCATAGCTGACCAGTCGCGCAATGGGTCTAAGATTGAGTTCTTTGACCATCGCTTCGCTCATGATCAAAACAAATGCCGCGCCATCACTCATCTGCGAGGCATTTCCTGCCGTCACGGATCCGCCTTGAGCAAAAACAGGACGCAGTTTTTGTAGTGCCTCGACAGAAGTGTCGGCCCGTGGCCCCTCGTCTTTGTTTACGGTATACTCCTTTTGTTTGCGTTTACCGTCTTGGTCAAGAAAGGTTTCCTTTACCTTAATGGGAACGATTTGAGCAGCGAATCGGTCACTGGATTGAGCGGCTAAGGCCTTTTGGTGTGAATGATAAGCGAATTCATCTTGAGCCTCACGACTGACTTTATAATCATTAGCCACAGCCTCAGCTGTGAGTCCCATACCCCAGTAATAGTCTTCGTGCCCTTGCGCGACGATTCCATAATCGGGCGTTGGTTTATACCCACCCATAGGGATGTAACTCATGGATTCGGCACCACCCGCCAAAATGCAATCGGCCATACCACTTTGAATTTTGGCGCTGGCCATAGCAATGGTCTCTAATCCTGAAGCACAATATCGATTTACCGTAACCCCGGGCACTTGATCGGTTTTTAATCCCATAAGCGAGATTAAACGTGCCATATTTAGTCCTTGTTCAGCCTCAGGCATTGCGTTGCCCACCATGACATCATCGATGCGGTTTTTATCCAATTCCGGAACTTGGCTCATGAGATAGTCAATGGTTTCAGCAGCTAATTCATCAGGGCGTTTGAACCGAAACAATCCCTTAGGCGCTTTTCCTACAGCGGTTCTATAAGCTTTTACTATGTAGGCTGTGGTCATACTTTAATTTTTTATTGAAACAATATTTAATGGTCGATAGGTTTATGCATTTTTTAATTGCGCAGTGGCTTACCAGTTCGGATCATTTGTTGCAATCGCTCTAGTGTTTTACGCTCACCACACAAACTCAAAAACGCTTCTCGTTCTAAATCAAGTAGGTATTGTTCACTCACTAGAGTAGGTTCAGATAAGTCACCTCCTGCCATGACATAGGCCAATTTATTGGCAATTTTTTTATCGTGTTCTGAAATGAAGTGACCAGCCTGCATGGCGTCAGTACCCACTAAGAACATCCCCAAAGCTTGCTGCCCGAGTACCTTGATGTCTTTGCGCTGCTGTGGCTGCGTGTATCCTAGTTCGGCCATCATTAGGGCGGTCTGTTTGGCTACGGCAATTTGTCGGTCTTTGTTGACCACCACAATGTCCTTTCCGCTTTGTAAAAAGTCCAAATCGTAAGCTTCATATGCAGAGGTCCCAACTTTGGCCATACCAATGGTTAAGAAATACTCTTGAAGTCTGTTGAGTTCCACATCGTTTTTACGATAACTATCAGAAGCACGAAGTGTAAGCTCCTTGCTGCCACCACCACCAGGAATGACTCCTACGCCAAATTCTACAAGACCTATATAACTCTCAGCGGCAGCAACCACTCGGTCTGCATGTAGGGTGAGCTCGCATCCTCCCCCTAAGGTCAAGCCATGCGGGGCAACTACTGTAGGAATACTTGAGTAGCGAAGACGCATGACTGTATCTTGAAAATACTTAATGGCTGCATTGAGCTCGTCGTATTCCTGCTCTACGGCCATCATGAAAATCATACCGATGTTGGCTCCCACTGAGAAATTAGCCCCTTGATTGCCAATAACTAATCCTTGATAATTCTTCTCCGCCAGATCTAGGGCTGTATTGAGTCCAGCCAACACATCACCGCCTATGCTGTTCATTTTACTTCTAAAGGCGCAGTTCAAAATACCATCTCCAAGGTCGTGCACGATAACACCTGAGTTTTGGAAAACAATTCTTTCATGATCAATTTGATCCAAAACAATGAGGGTTTCTTGGCCAGGGATATGGCGGTAATCTTTTAGATTCTGATCGTAGAATAGTTTTTTACTGTCCTCGGTGGTGTAAAAACTATTTTGGGTTTGCGCCATTTCTGTAATCCATGTGGCAGGTTTTAGACCCAAGTTTTCAATGAGTTTTATCCCTTGTTCGAGCCCAATGCTGTCCCAAATTTCGAAAGGGCCGTGCATCCAACCGAAGCCCGCTTTCATGGCCAAGTCTATGGTAAAAAGCTCCTCTGAAATCTCTGGAATACGCTGCCCGACATAATGAAACATAGCGCCAAAGTTTGCTCTGTAAAAAGCGGCAGCCTTGTCATCTCCTGAAATGAGTATGGGATAGCGATCGGCTACATGGTCGATAGATTTAGTTTTTTCTAGGGTGTCAAATTTTACTTTTTTGACTGGGGCGTATTCAAGAGTATTGAGGTTTAGGGCCTCTATTTGGGTTTTACCTTCTTTATCAGTTACTTTTTTGTAAAAACCTTGTCCAGATTTACTACCCAACCAATTGTTTTTGAGCATGTTTTCGACAAAGGAGACGGGCTTGAATATGTCATGAGCCTCATCCTCTGGGCAGTTCTTGTAGATTCCTTCAGCGACATGTGCTAAAGTGTCAAGGCCTACGACATCAACAGTGCGGAACGTAGCACTTTTGGGCCGCCCGATGACGGGCCCAGTGAGTTTATCAATTTCTTCGATACTGAGGTCCAAAGCCTTAACCTGATGAAATAGGCTTTGAATACCAAAAATCCCAATTCGATTACCGATAAATGCCGGAGTGTCTTTGGTCACAATTGTTGTCTTGCCCAGAAATTTGTCACCGTACTGTGTAAGAAATGACAGAATCTCTGGATCAGTTTTTGGCCCTGGTATGAGTTCAAGTAATTTGAGATAACGAGGCGGGTTAAAAAAATGAGTCCCGCAAAAATGTCTTTGAAAATCTTCACTTCGGCCCTGAGCCATATCGCATATAGGAATTCCAGAAGTATTACTGCTGATAATTGTTCCCGGGTTTCTGTACTGTTCTATGCGTTCAAATACTTGTTGTTTTATATCGAGTCGCTCTACAACGACCTCAATAATCCAGTCGACATTTTTGATTTTCGGTAAATCGTCGTCTAGATTACCCAAAGTGACCCGACTGGCAAAGGAGGAATGGTAGAGGGGACTTGGTTTTGATTTTTTAGCATTATCAAAAGAACTTTGAACGATACGATTTTTTACCCGTGGATCCTCCAAGGTAAATCCTTTGTCTTGTTCCATCTGGGTTAAAGTATTTGGACTGATATCTAATAAAAGTACTTCGACACCAATATTGGCCAAATGACAGGCGATGCCACTTCCCATGATACCAGAGCCAATGACGGCAACTTTTTTAATTGTTCTTTTTGACATACTATGCAGTTTTATTGCGACTGAATGAACTATTATTTTGCGCTAAGTCTATAATTGATTCAGCCACTTTGGAAAAAATTTTCAAATCGGCCTCACTAATTTTTTGGCGTACCATTTGGTCAAATCCCAAAACAATATCTTTAGAATATTCTCTCATTTCTTGGCCAAAGGCAGTCAAGCAAATCAGCACACTTCGCCCGTCTTCTGGATTTGGCTTTCGCTGAATTAGTCCTCGCTCCTCCATGGATTTCAATATGCGGGATAAGCTCGTTGCTTCCATACCCATCCTCGGTCCGAGGGCTGTGGAAGGGGAGCCTTGCTCGGGATCGATACTGATTAGCGTAAACCCTGTTGCCATTGTGCTGTCTAACTTGAAGGCTTCTTCTTGATACATTTTAGACACCGCCATCCAGACACTGCGTAAGACGTGGTCAATAGTTTTTTGTTTCATGGAATAAAGGTAATCATTTTATTATGCATGCATAATAAAATTAACAAAAAAAAATCCCCTTCTTAAAAAAAGGGGATTGAGGGCTATTCCGCGTAGATTTTATCAATCAATGATTGATAATGTGCCTTAATGATTTTTCGTTTCATTTTCATGGTAGGGGTAAGGAGTCCCATCTCGATACTCCAAACTTCTGGGGTCAACTCAAATTTTTTGATTTGTTCCCATTTGCCGAATTTGGCATTGAATCCATCAATTTCTTTTTGAATTCTGGCAATAACCTTTGGGTT
The DNA here is from genome assembly GCA_900299425.1 of Candidatus Rokuibacteriota bacterium. Classification (GTDB taxonomy): domain Bacteria; phylum Bacteroidota; class Bacteroidia; order Flavobacteriales; family Flavobacteriaceae; genus BACL21. The sequence continues at coordinate 2,156 of OMJU01000022.1, read as the reverse complement.
TTGGCTTAGGGCCGCCAGGTCAGTTGGCAAACTCAATCCTTTGTTTTTGCCCCATTCAGCCACAAATTCCCAATTGGGTTGTATCAGTGCGGCAGGCATTTTTTGATTTTCCCCAATAACCATGAGTTGTTCAATAAAGCGAGATTGTTTCAATGCATTTTCAAGAACCTGGGGTGCGATATACTTACCCCCACTGGTTTTAAACATTTCCTTTTTACGATCTGTAATGCGTAGAAACCCGTCTGCATCGACAACACCGATGTCTCCAGTGTGGAAATAACCATTTTTAATAACCTCTGCAGTGAGTTCTGGGTCTTTGTAGTATCCCATCATGATTTGTGGTCCTTTGACCAATATTTCTCCATCTTCAGCAATCTTGATTTCAGTGTCCGCTATGGGTTTACCCACGGTACCAATTCTAAAATTCCCTTCTCTGAAATCATTGACCGATACCACTGGTGAGGTTTCTGTCAGTCCATAACCCTCCATAATAGGGATACCCGCTGCATTGAATACGCGCGCCAAACGTGGTTGAAGTGCTGCGCTGCCCGAGGCTACTGCACGCAATTTACCGCCAAGGGCTTCCTGCCACTTTTTAAAGATAATACCACGGGCTATTTTCAGCTGAAACTCGTACCACCATCCATTTTGGCCATAAGGCTCATAAACTAGGCCTAAATTGACCGCCCAGAAAAATAGAGCTTTTTTTACGCCGGTGAGTGCCGCACCTTTTGCATAAATTTTATCGTACACTTTTTCTAAAAGTCGAGGTACAGCTGTCATCACATCAGGATGAATTTCTTGCAAGTTTTCGCTAATGGTTTCAAGTGATTCTGCAAAATAAACCTCTACACCACAATATTGGTACATGTACATCAGCATCCGTTCATAGATATGACACACAGGTAAGAAACTCAAGGCTTTTGATTTTCCTAATTCAATGGGCAATCTATCTGCACTGCGTCTAATATTGGCCGAGATGTTTTGGTGGCTGAGCATTACTCCCTTTGGCTTTCCAGTAGTTCCAGAGGTATAAATTATTGTAGCCAGATCATCTTCTTGAACCTGATCCTTCTGAGTTTCTACCTCTTTTTGATTGCTTTGGTCTGCTCCAAGTGCCAAAACTTCAGTCCAATGAGGACACTCTTCGAGTTGGTCAAAGCTATAAACGTGCTTCAAGGAAGGTACTTGATCTTTTATTTGGGCGACTTTGGCATAGACATCGGCACAGGAAACGAAGCAAATGACCGATTCACTGTGGTTCATGATGTACTGATAATCTTCTTTTGAACTTGTGGGATAGATGGGTACATCTTGTGCGCCTAATTGTAAGGTCCCAAAGTCGCAAATATTCCATTCACTTCTATTGGTTGTAGAAATCAATGCAATTTTGTCATTGGCTTTAATTCCAAGGCGCAACAAACCACGGCTGATGGCGTTGCCTTTATCAAGAAATTCTTGGCTGGATACAGTAGTCCAAGTCCCCTGGCGTTTATCTGCAAATGCAGTATTTAAATTGTATTGCTCTTTTTGGTAGTAAGCGAAGTCGAATAGTCTTGTTGGCTGTGTCATAAATCCCCTGCGTTAATTGTTTGTGCAAAATAGGAAATAATTTTGTCAGGACAATCAAACAAATAGAACCTTAGGGCACAGCTGAGGTTACTCGGCCCTAAATCAGCGCTTTTCAAGCCATTTTCGAGCATTGATGAATGCTGCGAGCCAAGGCGAAACTTCATCCTGACGCTGATCGGGATAATTTGCCCAATTCCACTGAAATATAGAGCGTTCAATATGCGGCATAGTCACCAAATGACGTCCCGTCGGGTCACACATCATGGCTGTATTGTAGTCACTCCCATTAGGATTAGCAGGATATTGCTCATAGGCATATTTAGCCACAATGTCGTAATGATCCTCCGCCAAAGGCAGGTCAAAGCGACCTTCGCCATGAGATATCCAAACACCCAAAGTAGTCCCAGCTAATTCAGAAAGCATGACGCTTTTGTTAGGTTGAACGGTGACACTGGTAAAATTGCTCTCGTGTTTTTTGGATTTATTGTGACGCATTTTGGCTAGTTTTTCGTGTTCAGGATTGATTAAATCTAACTCCAAAAACAACTGACAACCATTACAGATTCCTACAGAAAGTGTGTCTT
>OMJU01000021.1 GCA_900299425.1 Candidatus Rokuibacteriota bacterium | reverse complement strand
TGATAATGCAATAAGGCCGTCCCGCAGTCAAGGGGCAAAATACCATAGAATTTGTCGACTATACTCTGGTTATTGTGTAAATGATAGTGGGTTAACGGCAATGCATTTCTGCAGTTCAGACACAGTAAAATTTTGGGCTCATTTAAAGCCAAGTCACAGCCAGGGCAATACTTGGGAAATAAAATATTTAGCATACCTTTAAACACATTATTGCTTGTGCTATTATTGTGGCCAAATTTTCAGGCCAAAGGTTAAAGGGAGCTTTTATGAATAACGACAATCAGACAAAAAATTTTAAACGCATCATTGTTATTTTGGTGCTGCTGTTATTTAGTCTTGGGGCATATACTCTAATTCTGTTTCAGGAGAGTCAAGCAAATCAGCAAGATTTAGAGGAGCAAAAAAGTGCAATAGCCCTGGAGCTCAGTGATCTAAAAGGCACGTATGACACCCTTTTGCAGGATTACCAGCTGCAAGACAAGGAACTTTTGGAGGCCCGCAGCCGTATTGCACAATTATTGGATTCGGTGGAATCTGCAAAGCCGAGTATGGCTATAATTAAACGTTATCGATTAGAAATTGCCCGCTTAAAGGAGGAACGAACCATGTTGTTTGCTCGAGCTGATAGTTTGGTGCAAGTCACACAGAGTTTGTCCTTTAAAGTAGACAGCACACAAGTAGTGCTCGATCAAACACGTTTAGAAGGGGATGACTTACGTCAAAAAAACGAGGATTTAGAGCGTGTATTAGAAAAGGGTTCGAGGCTTCAAATCATTGACTTTTCAAGTAATGCCGTTATCGTGCGCCGCAGCGGGAAAATCGTAGATACCAAACGGGCGAGTCGAGCCGATAAAATCAGAGCCTGTTTTACCATTTCGCCAAATGCGGTAGCAACTCCGGGAGTGCGCAGTCTTTATATTCAAGTGATCAACCCAAAGAACAACCTGATTGGCACCAGAGCCACCTTGTCCCAGGGCGGTGAAACTTTTTATTACAGCGCTTCGACTGAAGTTAATTTTCAGCAGGAAGAAATCGATGTTTGTATTATGGTTGGTGCTCAAGAAGAAGATTTGGTCTCAGGGCGTTATATATTAAATCTTTATCAAGATAGTACTCGGTTGACCACTGGGACGATGTACCTCAAATAAGTCTTTAAAAAATAGCCCATGCAGGGAATGAATTGCCATGGGTTTTATATTTTTGCCGCATGTCACAACAAGAAGATTTATTCAAAAAAGTTGTTGCTCACGCCAAAGAGTACGGCTTTATTTTTGCCTCTAGCGAAATTTACGATGGGTTAAGTGCTGTTTATGATTACGGTCAAAACGGTTCTGCTCTAAAAAATAATATACGCCAATATTGGTGGCGCAGCATGGTGCAGTTGCACCAAAACATTGTCGGTGTGGACGCGGCGATACTCATGCACCCAACCACTTGGAAGGCTTCAGGGCACGTCGATGCTTTTAACGACCCACTTATTGACAATAAGGATTCCAAAAAACGCTTTCGTGCCGATGTTTTGATTGAAGATTATGCCGAGAAAATCGAACAAAAGGCGCAAAAAGAAATAGCCAAAGCACAAAAGCGATTTGGCGAAAGTTTTGATTTAGCGCAGTTCGAGGCCACAAATGAGCGTGTGTTGCGCTATCGTGAAGAGCAAAAAACAATTTTATCACGTATGGCCCAGTCACTCGAAAATGAAGATTTGGCTGATGTCAAAGCGCTCATTGAGGAATTGGGGATAGCAGATCCTGACACCGGGTCAAAGAATTGGACTGATGTGCGTCAATTTAATTTGATGTTTGGCACTAAACTGGGAGCAAGTGCTGATTCAGCCATGGATCTTTATTTAAGACCAGAGACCGCCCAAGGGATATTTGTCAACTATTTAAATGTACAGAAGACAGGACGCATGAAAATTCCCTTTGGGATTGCGCAAACTGGAAAGGCCTTTCGCAATGAAATAGTCGCACGTCAATTTATATTCCGTATGCGCGAATTTGAGCAAATGGAGATGCAGTTTTTTGTGCGCCCAGGGCAAGAAATGCAGTGGTATGAGTATTGGAAGCAAACGCGTTTAAAATGGCATTTGTCTCTGGGGATGGGGGCTGAGAACTATCGTTTTCACGATCATGAAAAATTGGCCCATTACGCCAATGCTGCTGCGGATATTGAATTCAATTTCCCCTTTGGATTTAAAGAATTAGAAGGGATTCACTCCAGAACTGACTTTGATTTAAAACAGCACGAATCTTTTTCAGGTAAAAAGTTGCAATATTTCGATCCTGAGCTTGGGGCCTCTTATGTGCCCTATGTAGTTGAGACGTCGATTGGTCTAGATCGTATTTTTTTGGCAGTCTTGAGTCATGCACTTCAAGAAGAGGATCTAGGTGATGGAACGAGCCGTACGGTCCTTAAACTGCCTTCAATATTGGCCCCTGTTAAGGCCGCTGTGTTGCCGCTAGTCAAAAAAGACGGATTGCCCGAATTGGCTCAAGAGATTGTCGATACCTTGAGATGGGATATGCCGGTCGCCTATGATGAAAAGGACGCTGTAGGCCGACGCTATCGCAGACAAGATGCTGTAGGGACTCCCTATTGTATTACGGTAGATCATCAATCACTGGAGGACAAAACAGTTACCATTCGCCATCGAGACAGTATGGAGCAGGAGCGTATCGCTATTTCAGAATTAAGCCATAAAATGCAGGAGTCAATCTCATTCAAACATTGGCTGGGCTCAACGATTGCGTAAAACCATGTCTTGAATCCAGACGGGATTGGCCTCTGGACATCGATTCATGCGACGCATACCTGAGAAAATTACCCAGACCGGTGTGTCGTCCTGTTGAAATTCCTCAGATAGATTGATTGGATCAAGAAGTCTAGTAGGATCATTTTCCAGTTTCAGGAACCATGGGCAAGAGTTTCCTTCTTCGTTAATATTTGCTTTATCTGCCAGGCTATTGCCTTGGACAATTAGTCCAGCAATGTGATCTGCACTTGGTGGCTGAATTCGATGATTTTGATGGTCTTGAGCCTTGATGGAATCGGCCTTTTTCATGGATAGGCCACCGCACCCTTGCAAGCAAAAAGACAGAGTGACCGAACATATAATGACAATTGTAGTATGGATTTTCATGTCGGGTACTATGTTAAATCTAGTGATGAACATTGAAATTACTTTGAAGTATGATCAAAAAAGCTCTTTTGTCAAGTTGAGCCACCCGAAGGTCTATATTATTCATAGAGAATCGTTAAATTTTAACACATCCATAAGAAATTCAATAAAATGAGTGTATTTTTAGGCTCTTTTTAATCAATTAACTCAAAAACCAAAATAATGAAATTCAAAAGTTATTTAGTAATGTTCTGCCTTTTGCTCTCTAGTGCAGTATCATTCGCTCAGGAAGAAGTACAAAACGAGCCACAAGGCGTGGCTGATTTTGGTGAATCTTTGCCAATGTTTTATGTGCCTTCTCTAGCTTCAAGAACCAACCTCATTCCTGCTGAGTATACAGAAGAAGAGGCTCGTGACCGCAGATCAATTCGCAACAAGGTGGTCATTGGAAAAGAAAAACAAGATACGGATGATTACTTTGTTTTAAATCGTCACGAAACTGAGCAGAGCATTCGCGTTATGCCGCCTTCAGTTGTTTTTGATGCCTATTCTTCAGGCTCTCAACCAACGGACCCCTCAATGGCCATTGGATTGAACCACGTTTTTGTAGTTTACAATACTGGATACCGCATTTTTGACAAAGCAGGAAATGCCTTGACGGGTCAATTAGCAGTAACAAATATTTTTTCTGGTGGAGGGTGCTGTGATTTGACTGCTTCATATGATGCAGCTGCTGATCGTTGGGTGATCGGTTATCTATTTCTTAACGGAAATGTTCAAGTTGCAGTCTCTGATGGTCCAGATCCAATCAACAATGGATGGTATGTTTATACCTACACAGGGGTAAGTGATTACAATAAACTTTCAGTTTGGAGTGATGGTTATTATATGACTGCCAATGTTGGAACAAGACGTGTATGGGCTTTGAACCGTACTGAGATGATTGCAGGAAATACTACTGCAGGGTTCCAAACATTCACTTTAACAGGCATTCAAACTTCAGGATTTTTTAGTCCTCAAGCCTTAAATGTGAGTGATGCAACTATGCCGGCTGCTGGTGGAGCAACTGTGGTTTACCTGCAGGACGATGCCTGGGCAGGTGTTTCACAAGATCACATTAAAGTATGGACAATAGATGTTGATTGGGCTACGCCTACTAATTCATCTATTTCTGCAGCCACTCAAATCAATACAACACCATTTATCTCTGTATTTGACGGAGGAAGCTTTTCTAATTTAACGCAACCAAACAACGGGGTTGCTATAGACGCCCTACAGGCGACCATCATGAATCAGGCCCAATTCCGCAAATTCGCGACGCACAATAGTGCTGTTTTCAATCACGTTGTGGACACTGATGCCACTGGAGGAGAATTGGCTGGTATTCGTTGGTATGAGTTTCGTCAAGCGGGAGATAACCAACCTTGGACTTTATTCCAAGAAGGAACCTATACTGCCCCTGACGGACGTCATGCGTGGCATGCAAGTATGATTATGGATGGTTCTGGAAATATCGGTATGGGATATTCTTCAATGTCTGGACCGACTTCTACTGATGTTGTTCGTGTGAGTTCTTATTACACAGGCCGTTTTGATGGTGATGCTCCTGGTGTTATGACCGTTGCCGAAGAGTTAATTGCAAACGGAAACGCAAACATACCAGGATTGCGCTACGGAGATTACAATAAGATCGATATTGATCCTGCCGATGATGCTACATTTTGGTTCATCAATGAGTACATGAATAGTGGCCGTAAGGGTGTGGTCGGTGTATTCCAACTAGAACCAAACACTACCGTGGATGATATAGGCGTAACGAGTATCACGGATCCATCTAGTGGACAGTTGACTAATGCGGAAGCAATTACCATCAACGTTAGGAACTTTGGTATCAATGACATCATTGATCCAGAGGTACAGTATACCATTGATGGAGGAACGCCAGTAGTAGAAACATTTACAGGAGTTTTGGCAGCAGGGGCTACAGAGACTTATACTTTTGCCACTACCGCTGATTTATCTATCCAAAACCAAATCTACACTATAGCGTCACGCACAAATTATGCTCCGGACTCTAATCCAGCAAATGACGAGGCCACAAAAACAGTGCAAAACTCTATTATTTACTGTAACCCAGGAGCGAACTGTGATTTTGGCGATGGTTTCCAATTAGTCGCTGTTGAGCAAATCAATAATCCTTCGGCGTGCGAGGGCTATGGAAATTTCACCACTCAAGTCGCTAGTTTCGCAGCTGGGGATACTTACCAAGTAACGTTTACAACTGGCTATGGTGATCAGCACATCAAAGGTTGGATTGATTTCAATGATGATGGGATCTTCTCCAATAACGAGTTAGTGGTTCCTAATTTTGTAATTGCCCCTGGACAGGCTGGCGGCAGTTACACCGAAACCACGGATTTAGTTATTCCTGCTGGGGTGCCAAGCGGTGTTCATAGATTACGCTTCAAATCAAACTGGCAAGCAGAAGTTCCTGCAGATGCTTGTGAGGAAACTACCTACGGGGAGACTGAAGATTACTCAGCAGATATCGATGGTGTATTGGGCATCACTCAAGCAGCCATAAGTAACGCTGATTTGATTGTGACATCAGGTCAAAACAATCAGTTTGATATCGCTTTGGTAACGAGCTATGAAGATCGTGCTGCGATCGGTGTATACAATGTTTTGGGTCAATTATTAGCGTTTAACTATATCGAAAAAGAAGGCGATCGCTTCAACTATCAGTTAGACATGTCTTATGCCCCATCAGGTGTTTATATCATCAAGATGGGAGACTTGTTCTCGAATATTTATAAGACAGCTAAGATTATTGTAAAATAATCCACCTTAAGATCTATCTAAAAAATGGGCCGTCATTCGACGGCCCATTTTTTTTAGAAAAATGCACGTAACTGCATGGATCCCGTATGTATGGTTTTGCTTTCAGGACTCTGTCGTCCAAAATAAGAAAGGTTTAAGTCCAAAAAACTATTGATGCGCTTTTGCCAAAGGAGATTCCACGTGTAATTTGCTCCAGGTTGAAGCCCTTCAAGCATGAGATAGGCTACTGAGGAGAAGGCTGAGCCCTCAAATTTATTATTGATGGCATTAAATTCTGCAGTCAAGGACATTTTATCCGCCTTTGCTAAAGTACATGACACCCCTAGATTGTTTTGACTTAGGCGTTCCATAGCCCCGAGTTGATTTTCTTTTTCAGCATAAGACCAGGACAGATTGACTCTAGAGTTCTCCCCCCAGAAATAGCCTATTTTAGGCTTGATGCCTCTGTGTAGGAGATTAAAGTTGCGTTGGCCAAAATTTTCGGATCGTGTATCGCGTCTGTTTTGCTCCGCAGTAAAATGCGCTAAAAATTGATTTTGAATCATGTGGTCAAAAGTCAACTGATGTTGCTCTAGGGTCGTTTGCTGTAGGCCTAGTGCCACAAGTTGATTGCTTTTATTGCGCTGATAAATATAGGCCGTGGTGTAATGCTGCCGATTTCTGTTAAAAAACAATGCTTGCTTTAAGTTGAATTGTAGTGCGAGATCTTGTGTACTCGCTTGACCAAATGGATTGATAAAGACCAATTTGCTTTTTGGAGCACTTCTATCCACCATCAAGGAGGTTTGGCTGTAAAAATGAGACAAAACACCTTGTAGCCCAGGTTTATTCTGCCAAGACGAAAATTGCCACGTCATCAGTTGTGTCAGCGCACTGCGCTGTATGTCAATGAAGGTTTGATTCGGCAGTAGAAGACGCACATAGGCCGCTTGATCTTGGTATTGAGCGATTTCAAATTCATCTAAGTCCTGTATGCCATTGTCGTTATAATCGATCCAGGTATAGTTGCCTTGCCCGGGTTCTACAGCAACATAAGTAAACTCTTGTTGCGGGAGTTTTCCGTTATTAGACTCAACATTTGTTGCGATCCGAAGGCGGTTTTCCCAAATGCTTTGGGCAAAACTCAGTCGCAGATTCAGTGATTTCTGATCTTGTTGGGTGCTGTTTGCCGTGGTAAGATTCCGGTATTGTGCAAATCCTGATAATTTAGTTTTTGCAGAATTAATGAATTGAGCCTTTGCAAACAAATCTCTTGCGATACCCACCCGACTCAATGATCCATCAACCACGCTATCGGTGTCTCTATAACGCCAACCCAGCTCAGTAAATACGGCAGTACTGTCTCCCAGACCCACGGCCGTTTCGTAAGCGACGAATTTTTGACTCAGTAATGTGAATTGTCTTAGGCTATCTTTAGCGCGATTGTTCTCGGTAAGAAATTTAGCGCGTAACCACCTATTATTTCCCGAAAGGCCTAATGATTGATTGGCCCTTAGAAAAGAACTGCTGCCTGACAGGGACTTTGTACTGAGATTGCTCAATTGCCCCTGATAACGCCAGTTATTCCCGTTTAGATTACTGTTGATATTATGTTTTTGCCCGGAGTAATTACCCAAAGTTTTGAGCTGATCAAATTGGTAGGTCGCTTGGCCTATTTTTTGGTTTTGCCACTGCGCACCGACCGAACTCAAAGTTTGATCACCGATGATTTGGTTCAGGGGTAAATTCCAATCTCGATTAAATTCGACTTGATAGAGAAGCTCAGGGCTGCGGTAATTTTTGTCTATGGCATTTAAGCGCACAAAGGCATTGAGCTGCCAAGTACTGTCTTGTTGTGCTAAAACTTGTTTGGCACTTAAAAGACCCGCGTATCCTGTATTATCTTGATCGTCATAACTGCTGTATCGGTTCAAATCATTATCGCTGGCACTGAATTCACCTTCGATTTGGGTTTTGTCATTGTCATAGCGCAAAAAAGCACCGGCGAGTTGAAGTTTTTGCGCTGGAGTCAATCTAATTAACGGACTGTATGAGCCCTGCGGTATTCCATCTATGGGGGGGACATAGACAAATATTTTATTGATACTGGTTTGGCTGTCGATGATATAGTCCCCTTGATTGGGCCCAATTAGTGTAAATCTAACCTGATAGAGTTCATCCTCAGGATTGTTTGAAAAAACAAATACTGTTACTCCTTCGACCAGCTCTTTTTTATATAGAATCTGGTTTTCGGAATAGGTCGCAAGTTGCTCAGAAGGGGCCAAAAGGGATTCAGGATTATCTCCGGCGGTCTGTAGCACCTGCTTTTGGGCTTGCGTAAAATTCTGTTGCAGAGGCTGATTTTTATCGTCTTGCTCGGTGTAGAGGTATGCCCCTATATGGAGATGTTCACTTTGGTATGCCCCGCCAGTATTGGCGATAAAGCGGGTATAATTTCTTTCGGTGATCTGATACTCAGCCGTAATACGCATATTGCTATTTATGGGATATGTGGGGTTAAAGCGAATTTCCCCCGCATTGTAATCAATAATGTAATCCGCATTTTCGCCCCGCTCGAGCAAGACTCCATTAATATAAATGCGCTCGCTTCCAGAAATCATCAAAATCAATGCCTCGCCATTGGCCCCCAAGAGTTTGTAGGGCCCCTGGTTTCCCTCTTGCCCCTGTATGACACTGCGTTTAAAGACCCCACGCACCAAACCTGCAGCCGCAAACATTTGGGTCTGGCTCCCATCTCCATGGTCGATTTGCCATGCGGCGTGCATCCCTTGAATTTTTTTAGTGAACTGTCCAAAAGTGGTTTGGCGATTCATCAGGTCTACATCGCCCGCGCGCAAATGCCATCGATCCGCCTCAAGGGCCACAAAAAGTTGATCAAACTCTTCAAGACTCTGGGTATAGCCCCCATTTTCTCCAGGTAAATTGCTGTCCTGTAACGAGGCGGTAATTTTGACTTTGTCACTCAAGGCTCCTGTAATTTGCAAATCGAGTTGACTGTTGACTACGGCATTTTGATTATTGCCCACAGTGAGCCCGCGCAGGATACTCCCTTGTGCATTGAGCCCGGAAAATGGATTTTTTTCTCGTGTAAAATTATTGACGCCCATGCGATAAATTTTGCCGACTTGATTCTGAGCTGGAAGAATGAGTTCTGGATCAAGGGCGCTGTAGGCTTTGGTCAGATAATTAGGGTAACGCAAATATTGAATTTCGATAGAGTCGTTTTCCTGTTTCAGAGTGTAATCAGGTATGAGTTGAGCCCGCTCAAAGCGCACTCTATAGTGGCTACTGTCAATAGGGGTATGATTCAAGCCCAAAACTATAAAGTGTTGAGGATTAATGGATATTGAATCGAATTGGATGGTATCTGTTACTTTGACTTTTACACTGCGCCCTGTCCAAGACGATTGATCTTGGGCTATGGCCATAGAGGTAAACCACATCCAAAATGCGATCAGCATGTAAGTTTTAGGGAATAACTTTGCTTTCAAAGCCATAAAAACGGGACGAGTCTCTTTGAATAAACAGAATCCGCTTCAAATTATTTTGTTGATTGTTTTTTGAAAATTGCACAGCGGGTTACTAGGGTAAATATACGGGCTTATTTAATTTAGTGGACTGCGATGTTTTACACATAAAATCAAATGTTTTGAAAATAATCTCTTATAACGTCAACGGTATTCGTGCGGCAATGAATAAAGGACTCTTAGCGTGGTTAACCCAAGCCAATCCAGATGTGTTTTGTATTCAAGAAACCAAGGCAATGAAAGATCAGGTCGATCTTGATTTAATTGAACAAGCGGGCTATCCATTTCACTATTGGTTTAGCGCACAAAAAAAAGGATATAGCGGTGTGGCCATCTTTTGCAAGCAGGAGCCAGAACATGTGGCCTATGGTACAGGGATCGACTATATGGATGCTGAAGGCCGCAATCTAAGGGTTGACTTTGATGGTGTTTCTATCATGAGTCTGTATTTACCCAGTGGGACGAATGACGACCGTCTAGATTTTAAATTTCAATACATGGATGATTTTTTGGCCTATGTAACCGAGCTGCGTCGTGAATATCCGAATTTGGTGATTTGTGGAGATTACAATATTTGTCATCACGCCATTGACATCCACGACCCCATTCGCAATGCCAAAGTCTCAGGTTTTTTACCTAGGGAGCGCGAGTGGCTGGAAGCCTTTGTGCAGTCCGGTTTTGTGGATAGTTTCAGGCATTTAAACAAAGAACCTGGGCAGTATACTTGGTGGAGTTATCGGGCCAATGCACGTGCAAATAATAAGGGTTGGCGCATTGATTACAATATGGTCACAGAGCCATTACGGGATCAAATCAAGCGGGCAGTGATTTTGCCTCAAGCCAATTACAGTGATCATTGTCCCCACATGGTGGAGTTAGCGATTTAACTAGACAAATAGGTGTTGGACCAGATCGTGGACCTTGCCCACTTGGATTACATGGATTCGGGTGTTTTTAGGTACTTTGCTGTGCTTGGCTACGATAATTTGATTGAACCCAAGTTTTTCAGCCTCTGAAATGCGTTGTTCCAGTCGACTTACGGGTCTTACCTCACCGGCCAATCCAATTTCACCTGCAAAGCAACTGCTGCGCATTAGCGGCATGTCGTTATTTGATGAGAGCACTGCCGCGACCACCGCCAGATCAAGGGCTGGATCATCGACCTGTATGCCTCCAGTAATGTTTAAAAACACATCTTTGGCCCCAAGTTTAAAGCCTACACGCTTTTCCAGTACCGCTAAGATCATGTTGAGCCTTTTCAGGTTATAACCCGTAGCAGAGCGTTGAGGTGTTCCGTAGACGGCACTACTCACTAGCGCTTGAATTTCTATCATCAGTGGGCGCATGCCCTCGAGTGTAGCGGCTATTGCGTTACCACTGAGCGGTTCGTCGGTTTTTGAAATGAGCAGTTCAGAGGGGTTCGTGACCGCACGCAGCCCTTGAGATAGCATTTCATAAATCCCTAACTCATTTGTGCTGCCAAATCTATTTTTATGTGCCCTGAGAATACGATAAACGTGATGACGGTCCCCATCAAATTGCAAGACCGTATCGACCATATGCTCGAGAATCTTTGGGCCAGCGATATGGCCATCTTTAGTAATATGACCAATCAGCACTACTGGGGTTTGAGTGGATTTAGCGTATTTAATGAGTTCTGCAGTAGCTGTTCTAATCTGTGCAATACCTCCAGAGCCACTATCGATTTGGTTGGACTGCAGGGTCTGAATGGAATCAATGACCACCACCTCAGGCTGCTGCTCAACAGCGTGGTGAAGAATATTTTGTGTTTGTGTTTCAGTCAAGATTAGGCATTGTCCTGTGTTTTTACCCAAGCGTTCTGCACGCATTTTAATTTGTTGGGCACTCTCTTCTCCAGAAACATACAGGGTTTTATACGGCCATCGCAATCCGACTTGCAGCATGAGCGTACTTTTGCCGATACCGGGTTCCCCACCTAACAGGGTTAAGGATCCAGGGACTAAGCCACCACCTAAAACTCGGTCTAGTTCTGAATCGTAAGTAGATCTGCGCGGGGTATCACTGGTGGCGATTTCTTCGATGGGTTGTGGCTGGGCCACTCTTGCGGAGGTTCCTGTGGCTTGTTCCCAAGCTGCTGGGACATTACTGCTGATGACTTCCTCGATAATGGTGTTCCATGATTTACATGAATTGCATTGCCCCTGCCATTTGGCAAAGGAGCTCCCACAGTTCTGACAAAAAAAACTTGTTTTCGTTTTTGCCATCAGTACCCAAAATCATATTTGATTTGATCGGCCTTGTCCAGCATCAAATCTACAGTAATAAAATCCACTTCTTCTTTGTCAAAACCTCCTTGGAAGGTGCGCATTGCGCGTTTTGGGTCCCCAATTTCTTCGTAATAGCGCCCCATATAATAATCGCCCAAAATTAAATCTGGATATTGACGTGTGGCCATGGTTGCAATTTCCCTTAGTGATTCCCATTGTTTGAGTTTTTCACAGGCCGTAGCTGAGGCCAAAAAATCATTAATCCGAATGGGGTTATTGATACCAAAAAGATTGGCAATGGTTTGGTATTTATCTAAAAGATAGAGGTGGACTGGCGTTTCTAACTTTAATAATACGTCGTTAAACTCTTGCTTTGAAATGGGCCGATAAATAGAAAATATTTTTTCCAAAGCAGAGGGGATGGCCCGGGCCACCAGCGAATAATGTGTGGCACCTTCAAAATTATCGTAGTAATAATTGAACTGTTCAGACTTTAATGCACTGAGCGACGTATTGAGCTCCTGAGCGATGAGTTGCAGGTCTGGTATATCATCGGTCCCGGTGGCCAGGTAATAGAATAGCTTTTGTGGAATATTAGGAAGACGCTTAGGTAGGCGATCGTCCATCATTGGGGCTAGGTCTGGACTCAGGGCAATGTATCCATTAAACAAAGGAGGGTCTTTAAAGAGGTAATAATTGATGTAACTGGCCGTAAGGTCATGACCCACGGCTATGATAAATTTTGCAGTTCTAAAATTGGCATCTATAAATGGCACGAGCTCCATACCGATAAACTCAAAAAAATCGGCGCCTTTGTCCGCCGGCATGAAATTAGTGTCGTCATAATAACAATCGTCATAACGGCTATCCCCCTGCATAATCCCTACAACCAAAGCCTCGGGCATATCTTCCCAATAGCCGAAATAGTCTACGTTCCCAGCCACTGGCTCAAATAGATAATTGGCGTCTAATACAATGACAATGGGATAAGATTTCTCAGTGTTGGTTTCGTAATCTCTTGGCAATTGAATTTTTAAGCGTCGTGTTTCGCCTAGCCTGTAAGAGGAAAATTCTTCATAAATAACTTTGGATTGACCCCAAATTGGATTGAGAAAAACTAGGGCAAAAAACAGAAACAAATGCGATTTCATGGGTGGAAATTTTCAATCAGAAAGATAGTAAATTTATGCCACCTGCTCAGGCATGAAACCGTTACGAATTCTTACTTTTTGTTCACAATAGGCAGCCCTATTAGCGCGATTAGCCCGAAAAAGTTGATCGAAGAAATATTGGCCGTCCAAATCAGCCAGCCAAAAGCATTCCCAAGCGGCAAAGCAATACCAAAAAGACCCATGACCCCCGCAACAGCCAGGGGGTAGTAACCAATGCCGCTGTTCGTAAAGGCAAAGGTGAAGCTCCCCACTACAAAAGTGATAATGATTACCTCCCAGCCAATGCTACTTGTCTCCACAAGTGCGAAAGTGGCCGCATAAAATGAAGCAACATAAAGTCCCCAAATAAGGAGGCTTTCGACAATAAATACGCCAAGGGCAGAAACCTTTTTAATGCTTGCCATGCCTTGAATCAGCCCTGCAATAAATTTGCGCAGCCGCAAAGCAAATTGCTGACTGGATCTTTGGACCCAATAGAAAAACACAATCAATACGACAAATAAAATCAGTAGTGTCCAAAGTAATTTGTACCCAGGAATGACACTGCTGATATAGTCCATCAGCAGAGCGTAATTCAGGAAAATGGCGAGACTAAAAAACAACAATAAAAACACCAAATCGATGATGCGTTCAGTGATGATGGTGCCAAGGCCATGCTCCAGAGGTATATTTTCGTATTGATTCAAGGTTACAGCCCGAGAAACCTCCCCGCTTTTAGGAATGAATAAGTTCATAAAATAGGCAATGCACACCGCGAAAAAACTATTGAACCATTTCGGGTCATGTCCTAAGGGCCGCAGGAGTAAATGCCATCGATGTGTGCGCAGAATATGACTGGCAAGCGAAAGTAAAACGGATAAAAAAAGAAAGGTATAGTTCGCTTCTTTAAAATGACGTTTCATTTCATTCCATTGCTCGGGAGTAAATTTTTGATAGAAATACCAAACCAGAGCGATGCCCAATAAAACCGGGACCACTATTTTTAGAAACTTGACAATTTTTGTCTTCACTTAAGTGTAAATTACCACGCCTACCTCAATAAATTAGTCGCTTCGTCAGGAAATATAATGGCAGGAGAAAACTCTTTAGCTTCTTCCGGGCTCATAAGGGCATAGGCCATTAAAATCAAGACGTCTCCCACTGAAACTAATCTTGCCGCGGCTCCGTTGAGCGTAATTTCGCCACTATTGCGCGGTCCTGGAATGACATAAGTTTCAAGTCGGTTGCCGTTAGTGTTGTTGACCACCTGGATTTTTTCTCCAGGGACAATATTGGCCGCATCCATAAGATCTTCATCTATGGTGATGCTGCCGATATAATTCAGGTCAGCCCCTGTTACTTTAACGCGATGAATTTTGGATTTAACGACATGAATCAACATGGGCCAAAGGTATTAATTAAGTTCAATATTATCGATCAGACGCACGCCTGCTATGTGTGCGGCAATAAATGCCCGATATTTCTTTTTAGGGTCTTTGGTGTTGCGTGGGACTAGTGATACCACATCCGCAATTTCAAAGTATTCTAGGGTGCATTCAGGATTGTTCTCAAAAGCAGTGAACACTTGTTTTTTGATTGCCTCAATAGATGTCGTGCCAAAATTTTTACGCGCATCTCGCAAGACTTGAATCAAAAGTAGTGCTTGTTGCCGTTGCAGCACATTTAGCCTTTGGTTGCGTGAGCTCAAAGCGAGTCCCTCTACATTTCTTGCGATGGCACAAGGAACAATGATTACAGGTTGCTTTTCGATTGCGACCAGGGTTTCTACAATGCGCAGTTGCTGGTAGTCTTTTTCACCAAAATAAGCGCGATCGGGCGTAACAGCATCAAAAAGCAGAGAGACTACAGTAGCTACACCATCAAAATGTCCTGGTCGATGAAGGCCTTCCATGAAACTTCCTAAATCGCCAAAATCGTATTGCCGCGCCTTGACTTGGCCTGCGTATATATTTTCAGATGTCGGTGAAAAAACCACTATATCCGTATTGAGTGCGCTGAGTATTGCAACATCTTGTGCTAGCTGCCTGGGATATTTTTCCAAATCCTCAGGATTGTTGAATTGAGTAGGATTCACAAAAATACTGACCACCACCAGGGCACATTCCTCAAGGGCACGGGAAGCGAGGCTTAAATGACCTTGATGCAGCGCTCCCATAGTTGGGACAAAGCCGATGCATTTGTTTGCCTGTTTGTAGGGCCCCAAATATTGCTGTAAATCTTCCTTTGTTTGGAGTATGGTCATTGCCTTGAAATCGGGCAAAATTAAGATATTCACAGCAATCTGCATAAATTTTCGTAATTTTGCATCCGCACAACAGTTACGGAAAATTTTTAGTGTTTTATGAAAGATAAAAGAGTCTTGTATGTGTCTTCCGAGGTGGTTCCTTACCTCCCAGAGACTGAGATTTCTTCGATGTCGTTTGAGGCCCCTAGAGCGGTAAACAATAACAATGGTCAGATCCGCATTTTTATGCCGCGTTATGGCAATATTAATGAGCGTCGTCACCAATTACACGAAGTGATTCGCCTCTCAGGAATGAATCTTGTGATCAATGATATGGACATGCCGCTGATCATTAAAGTTGCCTCAATCCCGAAGGAACGCATGCAGGTATATTTTATCGATAACGATGATTATTTCAAGCGTAAAGCGACCTTTGCCGATGAAGATGGCGCCTTATTTGAAGACAATGACGAGCGTGCTTTATTTTTTGCCAAAGGGGTTGTCGAAACAGTAAAAAAACTGAATTGGGGTCCAGATATCATTCATGTCCATGGATGGCTCGCTTCTTTGTTGCCGCTATATCTTAGAACTTACTACAGCAACGAACCGCTATTTGACGGGTGTAAAATTGTGACCTCACTTTACAGTCAAGGTTTCGATGGCACATTGAACCAAGACCTTTCAAAGAAAATAAGCTTTGATGGAATTGATGCCAAAAAATATGCGCATTTGGATACACCGAGCTACTTGAATATTATGAAAACGGCCATAGACCATTCTGATGCCGTAATCGAAGGTTCTCCTGATTTATCGGAGGATTTAGCTGCATATCTTAAAAATGCCTCTTGCCCTGTGTTAAACTTTCACAATAAAGATGAATTTTCTCAGGCTTATATCGATTTTTACAAATCAAAAGTCCTCGGAGCCTAGGCTCATTAATTTTATGAACGTGACACAGCGCATTCCTCATTTTATTTGGGTTTTACTCGTCATCATTGGTTTTGCTTCTTGTGATGAGAATTTCACTAACCTAGATACTGACTTAATTGATCAAAACTACACCACTCCGGATACGGTATTCTCGGTGCGTGCCTATAGCCGATTCCTGGGTCCTGTTCAGACTAACAATCAATTGAGCTACAAGCTCGGGTATTATAATGATCCTCTATTTGGGCCACATTCAGCCGATTTTCTAACTCAGGTGGTATTGTCGGCGAATAATCCAGCTTTTTCTGTAGACACACTCAATCCTGTGCTGGAGAAAGTCATTTTGACGCTGCCTTATTACAGTACTTCTGACACAAATGATGAGGGTGAAACAGTATTTGATTTAGACTCAATTTTTGGGAGTGATCCAATAAAACTTTCCATTTACGAATCAAACTATTTTTTGCGGGATTTTGACCCAGCCACGGGCTTTGCTGATCCTCAGCAGTATTTTTCCAATCAGCGCCAAACCTTTGAAGGTCAATTAGGAACACTGCTGTTAGAGATTCCTGAATTTGTCGCCAGCAGTGAGGCTGATGAATTTATCATAGAGGACCTAGATACTTTGACATTTAATCCAGGAATAAACTTAGAATTACCTCTTGAGTTTTTTCAAGAAAAAATTTGGGATCAGCAAAATGAAGAGGTTTTGCTCAACAACAACAATTTTAAGGATTACTTCAGAGGGCTTTATTTTAAGGCTGAGGCGGTTAACCAAAGTGGACACCAAGCTATTTTTGACCCTACAGAAGGTAAAATCACCCTGTATTATTCTGCTGAAACCTCCACATTTGATGATTCAGGAAATCAATCTACCGACGACGATGGGGAGATTATCCGCGAGGTGTTTTCCTACGACTTGAATTTTTCGGCCATAAAAGTTAATGTTTTTGAACACCAATGGTCCACTGAGGTTGTTCAAGATATTGAAGCAGGGGACTCAATTCAAGGCGCAGAGACCTTGTATGTAGATGGCAATGATGGCATAGCGACTATTGTCGAACTTTTTGGCAATGACGACAATCAAAATGGATTAGACGACCTACAAGAATTGCGTGATGAAGGCTGGCTAGTAAATGAAGCCAACTTAATTTTTTACGTAGACCAAGATAAAATCAGTAGCCCGACCCAAGAGCCAGAACGCCTCATGGTGTTCGATACAAAAAACAGCTCTATTTTAGCGGACTACTCTATTGATTTGACCTCAAATCTTCCCCCGATCGACGCCATTACCAATCACCTAGGAAGGTTGGTGCGCGGTAGCGATGATCGCGGAGAATACTATAAAATTAAGCTTACGGCTCATGTGAGTAATCTCATTAATAGAGATTCTACGAATGTGGCTCTGGGCTTGGTAGTTTCTCAGAATGTATCCTACGTCGGCTTTTTTGACATGCAAACGCCTCTTTTAGAACAAGGATTTGATCGTGTCCCAGGAGGGACCATCATCGCTCCTCAAGGTACGGCCTTGCACGGCAATTTAGCTACAGATCCTGAAAAGCGCTTGCGGTTAGAATTGTATTATACCAAACCTGAGTAGTTTTTTGCCTAGGATGCTGCCCAAATGAGATGCGCTTTGTAAATATGTAAAGTGCGGTGGGTTGTTCTCCGCACAAATTAATTTGTATTTTTAGACCTTATGTGTGGTATTGTTGGTTATATCGGTTCAAAAGAGGCTTATCCCATTGTTTTAAACGGGCTCAAGCGATTAGAATATCGCGGTTATGATAGTGCGGGAATTGCATTGTATGACGGCGCCATGACCCACGTGTGTAAGACCAAAGGCAAAGTAAGTTCTTTGGCGGAAAAGTTTTCAGCTCAAGGCGTGCCAGAGGCCCAAATCGGCATTGGCCATACACGATGGGCCACTCACGGGGTGCCCAACGATGTGAATTCTCACCCACATGTTTCCAATAGTGGAGATTTAATTCTGGTACACAACGGAATTATTGAGAACTACGCGGCCCTAAAAACAGTGCTGCAACAACGCGGTTATGTGTTCCACAGCGATACCGATACAGAGGTTTTGGTTAATCTCATCGAGGAGGTTAAAAAGACCAATAAAGTAAAGCTAGGAAAAGCGGTTCAGCTCGCCTTACAAGAAGTTGAGGGGGCCTATGCGATTGCCGTTTTTGACCAGAGCAAACCAAATGAAATTGTCGTGGCCAAACTCGGAAGTCCATTGGCCATAGGCGTAGGCGAAAACGAGTTTTTTATCGCCAGTGATGCTACACCATTCATCGAGTTTACAAACCAAGCAATTTATCTCGAAGACCACGAGATGGCGGTGTTGCGACTAGGCCGTGAGGTCCGTGTGCGCGACCTAAAAGAAGATTTGCGCTTGGAATCTCAAATTCAGGAGCTGAGTTTGAGTGTAGAACAAATCGAAAAAGGTGGCTACGACCACTTTATGCTCAAAGAAATCTATGAACAACCTCGAGCCATACTCGATACATTCCGCGGGAGATTACTGCCCGAAAAAGGCTTGATCAAATTAAGCGGTCTTGATAATCACCTCTCCCGTTTTACTGGGGCCGATCGCATCTTGATAGTGGCCTGTGGTACTTCATGGCATGCCGGATTGGTTGCAGAATATATTTTTGAAGAATGGGCGCGTATTCCAGTGGAGGTCGAATATGCCTCAGAATTTAGATATCGCAATCCGATCATCACCAAGAAAGATGTGGTGATTGCCATTTCTCAAAGTGGGGAAACCGCCGATACCCTAGCGGCCATAAAACTCGCCAAGAGTCAGGGCGCTCTAGTTTACGGGGTCTGTAATGTAGCGGGTTCTTCTATTGCTCGTGAAACTGATGCGGGTAGCTATACCCATGCTGGTCCAGAGATTGGCGTGGCTTCTACCAAAGCCTTCACGACTCAGATTACGATATTGACTTTAATGGCCTTGAAATTGGCCAAGGAAAAAGGGTCTATTTCAGAGTCGGTTTATCGTCAGCACCTTTATGAAATGCAGCAAATACCAGAACTGGTGGCTCAAGCATTAGAGAGTGACGCGGTAATCAAGAAGATCGCTAACAATATGGTAATGGCGCAAAATGCCCTTTATCTCGGGCGTGGGGTGAATTTTCCAGTGGCTTTAGAGGGCGCCTTGAAGCTCAAAGAAATATCCTACATCCATGCCGAGGGTTATCCTGCTGCCGAGATGAAGCATGGCCCGATCGCGCTAATTGATGTGCAAATGCCTGTTGTTGTAGTGGCGGTGAATAGCAATCATTACGACAAGGTAGTGAGCAATATAGAGGAAATCAAAGCTCGAAAAGGACGCATTATCGCAGTGGTCACTAAAGGCGATACCGTTATAAAAGCGCTCGCCGATTACGTGATTGAAGTGCCTAAAACTACCGAGGCTTCCTCACCACTGGTGACCACGATTCCGCTTCAGCTCCTTTCTTATCACATCGCCGTGATGCTCGGCCGCAACGTCGATCAGCCAAGAAATCTCGCAAAGTCGGTTACGGTGGAATAGGCCGCAGATATCCGGGTTGATTTCCCCTTATTTACTGAGGTTTTCAAGTGTTTTATTACCAAAGGTGTATTACTTAGGTTCCCCGATTTTGTGATGTATTTTTTACACCCAAAGTTTGCTGAGATAAAAAAGTAAATTCACTACCACTAGCCCAGTGAAGCCCTGAATCAAGGTGGCTAAGGTATGATGTCTGTAGGCCGTCTTTACATCGATTTCGCCCATCTGGGAGACGATCCAAAAATATGAATCATTGGCGTGTGATACAGTCATCGAACCAGTACCTATGGCGATGATGGCCCAAACTTTGTCGAGCTCCGAGGTCAAGCCGAGTTGACCTAAAATAGGGAAAATAATGGAGGCGGTGGTGATGATGGCCACAGTGGAAGATCCCTGTGCTGTTTTTAATAAAGCCGCTATACCAAAAGGCAATATCAGTCCAAATTGCTCCAGAGCACTGTAACCGCTGAGGTATTCTGTTAGAGGAAGTTCTTTGATTACACCTCCCAATGCACCCCCCATGGCAGTAATTAGCAAAATAGGCGCAGCTATTTTTAGACCTTGCTGAATCAGCGTGTATTTTGAAGAATTGTCTTGGTTATCAAAACCCAAATTCATGGCCAATAATACCCCGATAAATAAGGCTGCGTCAGGGGCACACATAAGGGTGATAATGTCATTGATAGGGCCGAGATTTGGTGCAGTATATTTCATGATACTACCCAAGGCCATCAATAAAATTGGGATTACAATTGGGCTCAAGGCATGATAGATACCGGGCAATACTTTTGTGGAATTTTGTGGCGCATCAGAAGCCGAGTTTTCTTGGGCGCTGCTGGAGGCCTTATCCAGAGGAGTTTTGTGAGTATCTTGAACACGGACATTTTTGGCAAGGTGTTGGGCGTAAAAACCACCTACCAAAACCAATATAAGGGCTACCAGCCCCCCCAAAACAATGAGTAACCCAAGGTTTTGCAACTCGAGTTGAGCCGCGGCTGCTAGCGGCCCAGGGGTGGGTGGTACTAAAACATGTGGGGCAAAAAGCCCTGTAGATAAGGCAATAGTGAGGGCTAATCGAGGGGTTTTGCTCTCATTTGCAAGGGTCTTGTTTAACGCCGATAAAATGACAAAGGCTGAATCACAGAACACCGGAATCGCAACCACATAACCAATAGCACTGATGGCATAAGGTAAAGGAAGTCGACTCAGACTTTTTAAAATGCTGTGGGCTATGGTCTTTGTGGCTCCGGATTGCTCTAAGAAAAGGCCAATCAATGTGCCAAAAACAATAAGTAGGCCAATGCTTTCGGATGTTTTTCCGAATCCCTTGGTAATGAGTGGAATCAGCGATTCCGCAGGGATTTGGGCCAATAATCCTAGGCCGATAGCTGCGTAAAGCAAAACAAAAAATGGATGAAGTTTAAATTTCGTGGTCCCGATAATAATCCACAAGACCGTGAGGGCTAGTAAAAACAAAGTCAGTGTCATCCTCTTGTGGTTTTGATTAAAGACCAGATGCGATATGCGGTATCTTCAATGAGTCGTGTAGCGTTATTTTTAGAATCTTCTAAGCTCATAGGGCCGTTTTGAATGCTAAAAAGACTGCTCAGCCCTACTTCTTTGTAGCTGATGTAAGGGAGCTCAATGGATCCTGCGATTCCAATGACAGGTTTCTGATACTTTTTACCCAGTTTTGCGACAGAAATCGGCACTTTGCCGGTTAGGGATTGATGATCGATGCGGCCTTCGGCCGTGATAAGGATATCACTTTTTTCTATTTGTTGTTCTAAAGCGGTCATGGTACTCAAGAGCTCAAAGCCCGAAATCAGCGTTGCACTAAAAAACCCATGCAATCCGGCAGCCGTGCCTCCGGCTGCTCCTCCACCGGGAATATCTGATACAGTAATGGCCAAGTGGTCCTGAATTTTATGGGCAAAATGCGCTAGGGCCTGTTCTAATTGATCTATGTCTTGGGCACTGCCTCCTTTTTGGGGACCATAGGTGTGACTTGCGCCATTGGGCCCAAGTAAGGGATTATTGACATCGCAGGCAATACGCCAGTTTATACCTTCCAGACCATCGGGAAGTTCTATGGTGTGAAGATGAGATAAGGCCATTCCTCCTGGAGGTAAATCGCGGCCATTTTTATCCAAAAGTTTGCCTCCTAGAGCTTGAATGATGCCGGCTCCGGCATCATTAGTCGCGCTGCCCCCTACGCCCAGAATTATTTCTTTGGCGCCATGCGCTATTGCATGGCGAATAAGCAGGCCCGTGCCGTAAGTCGAGGTGATCTTGGGATCGCGGGCCGGCGGTTCGATTAAATGAATGCCGCTGGCCGCGGAGAGTTCAATCCAGGCCGCGGGCCGGAGGGTAAAGCGAAAATATTCGGCGGTAATCGGGCGTCCAAGGGCGTCTTGCGTCGGACAGGCCACCCGCTGGCCTCCAGAGACCGTCCCCGCGACGACGGCCTGTTCCAATACCGTTATGGCACCCTCGCCACCATCAGAAAACGGCATAAGTGTACAGCGCGCCGTGGCATCGGCAGCGCCGATGCCACGAGCTATAGCCTGAGCCACAGCAGTGGCATCGAGGCTTTCTTTAAAAGAATCGCAAACGATTATCACCCTTTTACTCATGACACTGATTTAATCACAGAATGGCTCATGGTGTTAAAGTTACAAAATACACCTCAGTCAGAACTATCGTCTTTTCGGTCCATGAAATCCTATTTGATTGATTAATTTTAGCACATGAATAAAGTAATTCATTTAATTTCTGGTCCGCGCAATATTTCTACGGCCTTGATGTACTCCTTTGCACAGCGCCCTGATTTTTTTGTATTGGATGAGCCTTTTTACGGATACTATTTAGCTCATGTAAAGGACCGGGAACCTCACCCCATGGAACAGGAAATTCTCGACACTATGCCGCAAAATCATCAGGCGGTATTGGATCAAATTCACGCGCGGGCTGCAACACAAAATGTCTTTGTAAAAAACATGGCCCATCACTGCCTTGAGCAGCAACCATTTTACATGAACCATTGGCAAAACGTGATTTTGATTCGAGACCCAAAAAAGCTTTTGCAGTCTTTTGCCAAGGTGATTGAGCACCCAGATTTGGATGCCATTGGCATTAAACGGGCTTGGGAACTTATGGAATTTTTTGACAAAGAAAACTTCACTTACACCGTTATTGAAAGTGATGAACTCATGATTGATCCTCCTGTATATTTAAATCAACTTTGCCAGGCCCTAGGTATTGATTTTTACTCCCAAATGTGTCAATGGCCTAAGGGGCCTATTGCCGCCGATGGCATCTGGGCGCCATATTGGTATAATAATGTTCATCGAAGCACCGGCTTTTCCAAACCAAAAATCACTCAGGGGTCAGGGCTTTGGAACGCTCATCTGGACGAAGTCTATAAGCAGGCTTTGCCTTATTATCATAAACTAAAACACAAAGTACTTTTAAATAAAAACAATCATGCTGCAAAAATTTGACCCCCGTAACAACGAAATCCAAGTTTGGATTAAAGATCGATTGTATCCCCGTCATGAGGCAAAAATCTCTGTATTTGACAGCGCAGTCCAAGGAGGAGATGCCGTTTGGGAAGGGCTCCGCGTTTATCCTGAAGGTATCGTTTGTTTGGACGACCACTTAAATCGGCTTTTGGCTTCGGCCAAGACTTTGGCTTTCACACATATTCCTACAAAGGCCCAGGTCATGGAAGCAATTGATAAGACCCTTAAGGCCAATGGAATGACCGATGATACCCATATTCGTTTGACCTTAACCCGTGGAGAAAAGATTACCAGTGGCATGGATCCACGTCTGAATCAAAATGGGTCTTGTTTGATCGTTTTGGCCGAGTGGAAACCACTCGTTTACGATAATAACTCCGGGATAAAAGTCATCTCGAGCAGTCAGCGCCGAAATGGACCGCAATTTTTGGACAGTAAAATCCACCATAACAATTTGCTCAACAATATTTTGGCCAAAATCCAAGCCAATGTGGCAGGTAAAGATGCGGGACTCATGCTCGATGAGCGCGGCTTTGTCGCTGAGCTCAACGGCAGTAATTTGTTTGCCCTTAAAAATGGGGTGGTTTATACCCCTTACGCTCATGCTTGTCTTCCTGGGATAACACGAAAAACGGTTATGGAGATTTGTCTAAGCAATGGAATCCCATGCCAAGAGGCCGACCTGAGTTTGTCTGAGTTTTATAATGCGGACGGAGTTTTTGCCACGGGGACCATGGGTGAGTTGACTCCAGTGGTGGAAATTGACGGTCGCGTGATTGCCAAAGACCACCCAGATTTGCAGCATGTATTGGGATTGTTTAAAACGTCAATCCGCAATTTTTGTCAGCCCTTGAATTACTGATTTCCTCCGATTGTAAAGGCAATGTTACCCAGCAGTAGTGCGCACTAGAACACTGGATTGTAATTATTTATCGGTGAATGATTGCTAAAGAAGCTGGAACTTTTTTTGGGCAAACTCTGTTTCAATACTTGTAATTAGAGCAAAAAAACCACAGGTATACTGCGGAATCAGCAATATTTATAAGTATATTTAACAAATTTTAACTAATCAAATTATGAAAAACGTATTGTTTGTTTGCGGCTTGTTTTTGAGTTGCATTACTTATGCGCAGACCAATGTTCGCGGAACAGTGGTTGATGAGGCGGGGGTTCCTGTAGTAGGAGCTAATGTTGTTGCTGTAGGCACTACAGCGGGAACAGCAACCGATTTTGACGGTAATTTTTCCTTGTTGGTAGATGCCGAGCCGCCTTTTAATCTAGAAGTTTCAATTATTGGTTATGCCCTTCAAAAAGTTGCCGTAACTGCGAATAATCAATCTTTGAGTGTTACCCTGATTGAAGGGTCTGAACTCGATGAAGTGGTTGTATCAGCTTCTAGAACACCAGAACGTATTTTTGAGTCCCCTGTGACCATTGAGCGTTTTGGGTTAAAGGAAATTAAAAATACTGCCTCTGCAGATTTTTACGATGGCCTTGAAAATTTAAAAGGGGTAGACATCAACACCAACAGTTTGACCTTTAAATCAATCAACACTCGCGGATTTGCCACCTTTGCAAACACGCGTTTCATGCAGCTTGTTGACGGTATGGATAACTCGGCACCAGCCTTGAACTTTCCTCTGGGGAACTTACTTGGGATGACCGATACTGATGTCCAAAGCGTGGAGATCCTCCCTGGAGCCGCTTCTGCACTTTATGGAGCAAACGCATTTAATGGAATTTTATTCATGGTGAGTAAAAATCCATTTGACCATCAAGGCATCAGTGTTTCACTTAAACAAGGCCAGACTTCACAAACCTTTGTAGGCGATAACCCATATACAGACGTAAACTTCCGAGTGGGTCACAAGTTCAGTGATAAACTCGCTGTAAAAATCAATGGAGGTTACCTCAGTGGTACTGATTGGGGTGCAAACAATTACGACGGAAAAGTAGGGACTGGAGCCTCACGTGCTGACATCAACTATGACGGGGTAAACGTCTATGGAGATGAGGTTTCCACTAACATCAATGGGGTTGCACAAGCCTTGGTAGGACTAGGAATTCTTCCTTCAGGAGCAGAGCAGCTCGTTCCTTCGGTAAATGTCAGCCGTACTGGATATAACGAAATCGATTTGACCGATTATACTGCAGAAAGTATTAAAGCCGATTGGGGGGTATACTATCGTCCATTTGAGGATGATTTAGAATTCTCTTACGTCGGTAAATACGGTACTGGTTCTACGCTTTATCAAGGAGCAAACCGTTATGCCATCGATAATTTTGTGATGACTCAGCATAAATTAGAAGTCAAAAATGATAACTTCTTTGCGCGTGCTTACATGACAACAGACGACGCTGGAGACAGTTATGATATGGTCTTTACAGGAATTAATATCAACCGTTCATGGAAAGATGACGCCACATGGTTTGGGGAGTATGTTGGGGCTTTTGTACAGTCGCAGCTTTACGCTGGTTTGACGCCTGATCAAGCGCATGATTTTGCAAGACAAACAGCCGATACAGGTCGTTATGTGCCAGGTTCAGCGGAGTATCAAAACGCATTTGACTCTGTCATCAGTGATGCTGACTTTTCTCGTGGGTCAAAGTTCCAAGACAATTCAAAAATTTACCACGCGGACTACAATTATAATTTCTCTGAAATTTTCAAACCAGTGGAAATTCAAGTCGGGGGGTCATTTAGAACCTATAGCTTGAACTCTTCGGGAACCATATATACGGATGCTGATGGGCCAATTGACTATTCAGAACTTGGGATTTATACTCAGGGACAAAAGAAATTCAATTTGGCAGATAACCTAGATCTTAAATTAACCGGATCTGTTCGTTACGATAAGTCTGAATTATTTGATGGCTTTTTCTCGCCTCGTTTAGCGGCTGGTTTTACTTTAAATGACAATCATAATATTCGTGCGTCTATACAGACTGGATTTAGAAATCCAACCACTCAAGATTTGTACATCGGATTAGACGTAGGACGTGCCATCTTAGTTGGGGGTGCTGTCAATAACCCGGAGCGCGATGTGCGTGAGTACGGATTGAGTACTACAGGACAAGCGATTACCGGAGCGGCATCTTTGAGCGTTGATGGAACTGGGGCATATAATAATTCTTTCTATGCAAGTTCAGTACAAAGCTTTGCAGCAACTGGAAATCCTGGAGCTTTGAGTGTAGCGAATTCAAACTACGTTAAGCCTGAGCAGGTACGTTCTATCGACTTTGGATACCGTGGTAAACTCGGCAAGTTAATTGTAGACTTTAACTGGTATTACAACACTTATAATGACTTCATCTCAAACGAAACGGTAATTTCACCATTTTATGGAGATGTGGCTTTGACGGAAACTTTGCCTAACGGTACGCCGCTAGCTGTGGCTGCAATCGCAAACGGAGACTATCAAGTCTACCAGGTCTACACGAACTCTGAAGAGGAAATCAATTCTTATGGAGGAAGCCTTGGACTTTCAGCAAAAGTGTTCGGCGGTTACGATTTGGGTGCCAGCTATACTTATGCGATGCAAGATCGCGAAGGAGGTAATCCTGATTTCAGAACAAACTTCAATACGCCAAGAGATAAATTCAGATTCTCTTTCGGTAACACAGAAGTAATCGAAAACTTAGGGTTCAATACTGCATGGCGTTACATCGGTGACTATAAGTGGGAAGCTAGTTTTGGCGATGGGGATATTCCAGCCTATAACGTATTAGACTTCCAAGTCAACTACAGAATGCCAAACTTCTTAAAATCGACCTTTAAGTTAGGGGCAGTAAACGCCTTGGGTAATGAGTATACTCAGGCATTTGGAACTGGAAATATTGGTTCTATGTATTACTTATCATGGACAATTAATAATTTATAATAGTTATGAAGATGAAATTAAAATATTTAGGTTTCGCTTTACTGGCACTGGGCATTGTCTCATGCCAAAGCGATGACATGACAGAAGACACAACTCCTGAGGTAGTTGTGCCGCTTACTGCTGGTGATGCAGATTTTTCAAACTTTGTGTCTTTGGGCGCTTCTTTTACGGCTGGATTTACTGACAATGCTTTATTTAAAGCAGCGCAGACGAATTCCTTCCCGAATATTCTTTCACAGCAATTTGCTGCTGTAGGAGGCGGAGATTTTAATCAGCCCATGATGACTGACAATGTGGGCGGTTTGCTTTACGGAGGTAATTTAATTGCGAATCCAAGATTGTACTTTAATGGTTCAGGACCTGCGGTTCTTCAAGCAAACCCGACCACAGAAGTTACCAATGTGGTGGCAGGAGTTTTCAACAATATGGGCGTTCCAGGCGCAAAGAGTTTCCACTTTTTAGCACCCGGTTACGGTAATTTAGCTGGTGTTCCTTTAGGATTAGCCAATCCGTATTTTGCCCGCATGGCGAGTTCTGCTAACGCTACTGTTTTGGAGGATGCCGTTGCCCAAAATCCGACGTTCTTTACTCTTTCTGAGTTTGGCGGTAATGATGTTTTGGGTTTTGCAACCTCTGGGGGTAGTGGTGTGGATCAAACGGGAAATTTAGATCCGTCTACTTATGGAGGGAATGATATTACTGATCCTAATGTATTCGCTGCCGCTTTATCGGCCACCTTGGATGCCCTTACGGCAAATGGTGCTAAAGGAGCAGTAGGTAACGTTCCTTATGTAACCTCTTTACCTTACTTTACCACGGTACCTTATGCGCCGCTTGATCCGAGTAATCCAGATTTTGGACCTCAGATTCCTTTACTGAATGAGACCTTTGGCCCATTGAATCAAGTATTTGATGCTTTAGGGGTGCCGGAGCGCAAAATTATTTTTAGCGAAGATATGGCCAGTCCTGTTGTGATTGTGGATGAGAATTTGCCAAATATCGTCGATCAGCTTTCTGCAGTATTACAATCACTAGGTTACCCAGAGTCATTTGCGAACCTTTTGGCCACTCAATTTGGTCAATCGCGCCAGGCGAATGAGACCGATCTTATGGTGTTGACTAGTGCCACGCATATCGCTACTGTAGACACGGACTATGCGACCTCAATTTATCCCGCGGTTTATGATGGGGTTTATGTACAAGTCTATGCTCAGGCTTATGCTGCAGTTTACGAACAAGCCTATGCCATCGCTTATCAAGCAGCAATTGATTTAGGTTTTGACGAAGCTCAGGCTGCCGCTTTTGCCGATGGTGAAGCAACGGCAGCTGCCACAGTTCAAGCGCCACTTATCGCAGAACAACAGAGCCCTGCAATTGCCCAGCAGCAAGCAGGACAGCTATCGGTTAACGGAATCACTAAGCCATTGGCTGATAGATGGGTGCTTACAGGGACTGAAACTCAGTCTGTTTTAAATGCAACCGACGCTTACAACGCGACCATAGACGCGTTAGTGGCGGCAAAAGGTCTTGCTAAGGTAGATCTTAAGGGGATCCTCCAAAATGCCTCTACAGGAGGTGTAGTTTTTGATGGATTCACCATGTCCACAGATTTAGTTTTCGGCGGGCTTGCGAGTTTAGATGGAGTACATCTTACTGCGCGTGGTTACGCTCTGATGGCTAATGAATTTTTAGCAGCCATTGATGCGACCTATGGATCTAACTTTATCGAAGCTGGTCAACGCGCTCGTGCGAATGACTATCCGGTAAATTACGCTCCTGAATTACAATAGTTAAGGTCTTTTCAAGGCTCGATACGCCCCTGCAGTAAGCACTGCAGGGGCGTATTATTTTTTATGCCTTTTTGACCTATTTTTATTTGCATAATTCCTTTGTTTTTTTTGCACAGAAAGACATATCTTTGCATCGATTTTCAAGGGCGTAAAAATGGCCCAAACAAACGGATAAAAAATATTCAAATGGCACAAGTTAAAGGTAAAGTTGCTCAAATCATTGGTCCCGTAGTGGATGTTGCTTTCGATAGCGGTGTATCGCTTCCAAAAATTTATGATTCCCTAGAAGTTCAGAATAATGGTCAGACTCTTGTTCTTGAGGTTCAATCACATATCGGTGAGAACGCCGTACGTACCATCTCAATGGACTCTACAGATGGATTGAGTCGTGGTACTGAGGCCGTGGTTACAGGGGCACCAATTCAAATGCCGATCGGGGATGATGTATACGGACGATTATTCAACGTAATTGGTGATGCAATCGATGGTATTGGTGATTTACCTAAAACTGGAGATAGTGGACTGCCGATTCACCGTGAAGCTCCTAAGTTCGAAGATCTATCAACTTCGACTGAGGTTCTTTTTACCGGTATTAAAGTAATTGACTTGATTGAGCCTTACGCAAAAGGTGGAAAGATTGGATTATTCGGTGGAGCCGGTGTAGGTAAAACTGTATTGATTCAGGAGCTTATCAACAATATCGCAAAAGGGCACGGAGGTTTATCTGTGTTTGCAGGTGTAGGCGAGCGTACGCGTGAAGGAAACGACTTGTTGCGTGAAATGCTTGAGTCAGGCATTATAAAATATGGAGACGACTTCATGCACTCCATGGAAGCTGGCGGATGGGATTTGTCTAAAGTAGACAAGAAAGCCATGAAAGAATCAAAAGCGACCTTCGTATTCGGTCAGATGAATGAGCCTCCCGGAGCCCGTGCTCGTGTAGCTTTATCTGGTCTTACAATCGCTGAATACTTCCGTGATGGGGCAGGCGATGGTCAAGGAAAAGACGTTTTGTTTTTCGTAGACAATATTTTCCGTTTTACTCAAGCGGGATCTGAGGTATCTGCTCTTTTAGGCCGTATGCCTTCTGCGGTAGGATATCAGCCTACATTGGCTACTGAGATGGGGGCTATGCAGGAACGCATTACCTCAACGAAAAAAGGATCGATTACTTCTGTTCAAGCGGTTTACGTACCTGCGGATGACCTTACCGATCCAGCTCCAGCAACAACTTTTGCCCACTTAGATGCCACTACGGTATTGTCTCGTAAAATTGCTGAGCTAGGGATTTACCCTGCGGTGGATCCACTGGATTCAACCTCACGTATTTTGACCGCAGATATCCTTGGGGCTGATCATTACGGTTGTGCTCAACGCGTGAAAGAGTTGTTGCAACGTTATAAAGAACTTCAAGATATTATTGCGATTCTCGGTATGGAAGAATTGTCTGAGGAGGATAAAATGGCTGTAGGGCGCGCTCGTCGTGTTCAGCGTTTTCTTTCTCAACCTTTCCACGTAGCAGAGCAGTTTACTGGAATTCCGGGTGTACTAGTAGATATCAAGGATACCATTAAAGGGTTTAACATGATTATGGATGGTGAGTTAGATCATCTTCCTGAGGCTGCATTTAACTTGAAAGGAACGATCGAAGAGGCAATTGAAGCCGGAGAGAAAATGCTTGCTGAAGCTTAATTAGAACTAATTAAAATACAATGTATTTAGAAATAGTCACACCAGAAGCGTCGTTAGTACAAGGAGAGGTCACTAGTGTTAGTGTTCCCGGAACTGACGGAGCTTTTCAAATGCTCGAAAATCACGCAGCAATAGTTTCTACACTCGGTGCGGGAGAAGTGAAATTTGTAGGACAGCCAAAAATTGCTGAAGACTTCAAAAGTAAGTTTACCCAAAAGGATGGGGCATGGCATTTGAGTATCAATAGCGGAACCGTGCAGATGGTGGACAATAAAGTCATTGTATTGGCGGATTAAAAACACTCTATACAATAGAAAAAAGCCTCAAAATGAGGCTTTTTTCATGTTTTTTAGTCAATAATTTTTGATAATTAGCTGATTATTAATTTCGTAAATTGCTATGATGAATATTTTTAAATACAAATTCAAAGGACTGTTGTCGGCGACCATTATTGGTTTATGTACCATAACCACAGCAGCACAAATAGATTCATTAGATCAAAAAGGGCAATCCAGCCAGGATGCAGGTCTGCAGCAGGCGGAAGCTTTGGATCAAGTCTTACTTTCTGGAACTCGGTTGATGATCCCGTTTGCGCAACAATCACGATCGATTACTACCATTGATGCGCAGCAAATTCAGGCATCACCGGCAAGTAGTCTGGCTGAATTGCTGCAGCAAGAGGCTGGGGTTGATATTCGACGAAGAGGCCCCAAGGGCAGCCAAGCAGACCTCTATATACGCGGTGGAAGCTTCGACCAAACACTCTTGCTCATTGACGGTATTAAACTCGAGGATGCACAAACTGGACATCATACGTTAAACGCTGCATTGCCACTGGAGATTATCGAGCGCATTGAAATCATAAAAGGTCCTGCGGCCAGAGTCTATGGACAAAATGCGTTTACAGGGGCGATAAATATTGTCACAAAATCGGACTTTGATGATGCCTTTGACCTCCGTTTGAGTGGCGGTTCTTTTCAGCAAATCAACGGTAGTTTTACAGCATATAAGTCCATGGATAATAGTGCCCATATGGTGAATGTTTCCCGTTATACCTCGAGGGGTTACCGCTATAATACAGATTACGATCAGTCAAGTTACACCATTAAGAGTACCTTCAACACTCAGGAAGTCCCGGTACATCTTTTAGCAAGCTTATCAGAACGCGCCTTTGGCGCCAATGGTTTTTACGCCTCTGCGGCTGCTACTGATCAATATGAAGAGACGCAAACCAGCCTTGTAGGCCTACAGACGCAAATAAGGAAGAATCAATGGATTTGGACCCCGCGCGTCTATTGGCGGCGCAATCAAGACCAGTACATCTACTTGCGCAATAATCCCACGGTCTATCGCAACTTACATACCACAAACAAACTCGCGGCCGAGTTACACGGTCAATGGACTCATTCTTGGGGAACAACAGGAATCGGTCTTGATTTAGCGCAAACCTATTTGTCTAGCAACAACTTAGGCAATCGCGAGCGTTTGGCTACCACACTTTTTATCGAGCACCGCCTAGAATTTCTTCAAAATAAATTAGACATCATTCCGGGGGTTGCGCTCACTAACTTTTCTGACTTTGGCAGCTTCACTTATCCCGGAATTGATGTGGGGTATGCCCTGAGTCGCCAGTGGAGAGTTTATTCAAATATGGGTTATACCTATCGCATTCCTACTTACACCGATTTGTTTTATAGCGATCCGACCACACTTGGTGACGCTGATTTAGAACCAGAAAAGGCTCTGGCCTATGAATTTGGAATGCGCCTAAAAGAGGGAGGCCTCAAACTCAATGCGGCTTGGTTTCGCCGTGATGCAAATAACTTAATAGATTATGTAAAAAATGATCCCGATGATCTCTGGCAAGCTGCTAATGTACGTGGGTTGCTGACACAAGGCTGGGAAGCAAATTTACAATACACTTTAGCGTTGAATAACATAACGCACTATCTCCAGTTGGGCTATACTCAAATTGACGATGATCTGGCTGTGGCCCCGGGCGAACTCTCGCGGTATTCCATAAATTCTTTTAAAAATCGTGCTGTAGGACAGTGGCGTGCCCGATGGTCCCAAAGCTGGGAAACAACCATGCTTTATAAATATGGAAATCGTGATGCTCAGGATCCTTTTAATGTAGCAGACTGTTCTTTGCTTTATCATAGGGACCGCTATACACTGAGATTGGCCGCTGAAAATATTTTTGGTGCAGATTACAGCGAGACAAATTTAGTGCCCATGCCAAAGGGCAATGTTTTATTTGAATTAATTTACAAACTGATTCCTTAATGCGGTTACACAGCATTGATCGGGTTACAAATCTGACAAAAGAGCGATTTATAAAAGAATATTACAAGCCGCAAAAGCCTGTCATTATTCAAGATGCCATCGAGGATTGGCCTGCCTATTCGCTGTGGAGTTTTGACCATATTCGCAAAGTTGCGGGGCATAAAACAGTCCCCTTATACGATGATCGTCCAGTAGATCACAAAGATGGGTTTAACGAGCCTCATGCCAAAATGAATATGGCTGAGTATATCGATTTGTTAGAACGTGAACCTACTAAATTTAGAATTTTTCTATGGAATCTGCTCAAAGAAGTGCCTGCTTTGCAAAAAGATTTTAAAAATCTTGATTTAGGATTACCCATATTAAAGGGCTTGCCAATGCTATTTTTTGGAGGGCAAAAGAGCTACACCTTTATGCATTACGACATTGACTTAGCCAATATTTTTCACATCCATTTTCAAGGGGAAAAAAGAGTTGTTTTGTTCGATCAAAGCCAAAGCGAATTTATGTATCAAGTACCGCACTCGTTGATTGTTCGTGAAGATATAGATTTTGCTGATCCCGATTATGACAAGTGGCCAGGCTTGCGCCTTGTTTCAGGATTTGAAGGTAACCTAAAGCACGGTGATGTTTTGTATATGCCGGAAGGGTATTGGCATTATATGCAGTATATCACTCCCGGTTTTTCGATGAGCCTTCGCGCCATGCCGCGTAAGCCAAAACATTTGGCAAAAGCGCTTTACAATATTTTGATCATGCGCTATTATGACCAGCTCATGAGACGTCTCAAAGGTCAAGCTTGGATTGATTATAAAAACGAAAAGGCTGTTTTGCAGACGCAAAAAAATATCGCCCGCCATCAAAGGCGCGCAAGAGCCTCATAAATAAGCTCTGTTTCCCAGCCTCGATAGGTTAAATAATCAAAAAGTTTGCGTTTTTTTTTAGTGGAGTTGCCTTCATTTGAAAGTTCCGCTAGACGCTTCTTGACTAGTTCTTGAAAAGTCACTCGGTAGGCCTCAGGATCAATTTGAGCCAAACCTAATTTAATGTTGTAGGCACTGACCCCATGTTGTTTTAGCCCTTGAGTTATGCGCTTTTTACCCCATTTCTTAATGCGAAATTTCCCTCGGCTATAGGCTTGAGCAAAACGGGACTCATTGAGAAAATCGAGTTGTATTAAATGGGTAATGATCACCTCTTGGGCCTGGGGAATCATCCGCATTTTGTAGAGTTGCTCCTCAACCTGCCTATGGGAACGCTCTTGATAGGCGCAGTAACGCTCTAGCTTTTCTTTGGCTTGGTCCACGGTATATGATGGGGTGGAATTTTTCATCGAATAAAGATAATTAATCCTCGTCATCGAGATACTTGATTTAAAATTTCAATTCTTAACTTGATAAAAAGCTTATAGAATTCATAAAAATAGGGCATAAAAAAAACCCCTCCGATATGGAGGGGTTTGATTCTATATATCCTTTCCTTTATCGTTTTGGAAATGATATTCTAGGTACGTGTAAGCATCTCTAGGTTGAATTCTTATCCATTGTTTGTGCTCCAAAAACCATTTGGTGCGCAATGATGGAAAGCCTTTGGTTAAAAAGGCTGCTATAAAAGGGTGTGTGTTTAAAGTTATTCTTTTATAGTCTTTGTTGATGAGCCTTTTCAGCTCTTCGCCAATTTTCTGTACCACAACAATTGGTGGCTCAATTTCATCACTAGCCCCTGCATTGGGGTTTATTTCACGCGTTTTAATGTTGACCTCAGGTCTCACGCGTTGTCTGGTGATTTGGATGAGTCCAAATTTGCTGGGGGGAAGAATTTTATGCTTCGCTTTGTCATCACTCATCTCATCGCGAAGATGATTGAATAGTTTTTTGCGATGCTCGGCTTTTGCCATATCAATGAAGTCTACAACAATGATGCCGCCCATATCTCTTAGTCTGAGCTGACGGGCCACCTCACTTGCTGCTAATAAATTGACTTCCAGAGCAGTGTCCTCTTGTGTTTTGGACTTATTGCTTCGGTTACCACTGTTGACATCAATGACATGGAGTGCTTCGGTGTGTTCGATCACTAAATAGGATCCTTTGGCACCAGAAACTGTTTTGCCGAATGAAGTTTTAATCTGCCTTTCAATGCCGAATTTTTCAAAAATTGGCACTTTGGCGTCATAGTACTTTACGATATTCTCCTGCTTAGGTGCAATGGCTTGCACATAATCTTTTATTTGATAATAGAGGGTTTCGTCATCGATATGAATGGCCGAAAAAGATTCGTTAAACATATCTCTAATTATTGAAGCGCCTCTATTGAGTTCACTGAGCACCTTACTAGGGAGGTGCGCCCCACGTAGCTTTTTACACATCGCTGTCCAGCGATCCATGAGATTTTCTAAATCTCTATCCAGTTCTGCTACTTTTTTACCCTCTGCTACAGTGCGTATGATGACCCCAAAACCTTTTGGCTTGATGCTCTTGATCAGTCTTTTTAGTCGTTCTTTTTCTTCATTAGATTCAATTTTTTGTGAAATTGAAATACGGTCAGAAAAAGGCACCAAAACGACATAGCGTCCAGCCAAAGAAAGCTCCGAGCTGATGCGCGGACCTTTTGTTGAAATGGGTTCTTTTACGATTTGTACCAGAATTGATTGATTATTTTTAAGGGCATCATTAATGCTACCATTTTTATCAATCTCTTTTTTTAATGGGAATTCTTTTAAGGAGTAATCTCTTAATTTTCCTGTGCTTACACGTTTTACGAACTCCAAGGTTGACAGAATTTTTGGACCCAAATCATGATAATGCAAAAATGCATCCTTTTCATAACCCACATTGACAAATGCGGCATTGAGTCCAGGGACAGTTTTTCTAACTTTGGAGATAAACACGTCTCCAACGGAATATTTATTGTCCTCTGCTTCCTTGTGAAGTTCGATTAGTTTTCCATCTTTTAAAAGGGCAAAATCAACTTGTTGTGAACTGGATCTAACGATTAATTCGTAGTTCACGTTAATTAATTTTTATCCCCATCCAAAAACACTGTGTTTAGGAAGGGATGGATTAAACAATTTTGAACACAGGTTCAAAATCAACAGAGTTGATTTTGAATAGGCCTGCAGAAATAAGCAAATTGTATGAACTTATTTCTATGTCAAAGAACATTGGTTTGAACAAGTAATTTTGAATTACTTCTTCTTGTGGCGGTTTGCGCGTCTACGCTTCTTGCGCTTGTGCGTCGCTACCTTGTGTCTTTTTCTTTTTTTACCACTTGGCATACGGTGTATGATTTAGTCGCTCGACTGATCGAACTAATGAATATTTATTTGACTTTAACGCCAGCCTTTACGCCTTCTACAAAAACTTTTGCCGGTTTGAATGCAGGGATATTGTGGGCTGGTATTTTGATCGTTGTGTTTTTAGAAATATTTCTTCCGGTTTTTTCCGCTCTCGTTTTGATGATGAAGCTTCCAAACCCTCGCAAATATACATTTTCGCCGGACTCCAAAGATTGTTTTACCTCACCCATAAAGGCCTCAACTGTAGCCTGTACGTCCCCTTTTTCTAAACCTAGTTTCTCTGAAATTTCTGTGACAATGTCTGCTTTGGTCATTCTGAAGTACTTTTAAATATGATATAATTAATGTTTGATAGGCTCGATTTTCGAGGAGGCAAATATAAGGATTTTAAAATCAAATAATCAAATCGTAAAGTATTAAAATATAAATACATAAAGCCTATTTTTGACAGGTGAAGTCCTCCCAAAGAAGAATAGATAAAATACTGGTTACGTGGTATTTAGAAAACAAGCGTGACTTGCCGTGGCGCCAAGCAAAAGTTCCATACCAAGTTTGGCTCTCTGAAATAATATTGCAACAAACACAGGTTGTTCAGGGTTTGCCCTATTACAATAAATTTGTCTCAGCCTTTCCATCGGTGCATGATTTGGCCAAAGCCAGTGAACAAGAAGTGCTTAAGCTTTGGCAGGGCTTAGGATATTATTCCAGAGCTAGAAATCTTCATCATACTGCCCGGCAGTTGAGTGAAAATCACAATGGAATCTTTCCGCAGACATTTGAAGGTTTGTTGTCGCTAAAGGGCGTGGGTGTTTACACGGCGAGCGCCATAGCCTCGATTTGTTTTGATGTGCCCAAAGCGGTGGTCGATGGCAATGTTTATCGGGTTTTGAGCCGGGTGTTTGGACTGGATCTTCCTATAAATGAAACGGCAGGAATAAAACGATTTCAAGAGCTGGCTGACCAACAACTGGCCCTAGATGATCCAGGCACTTACAACCAGGCTATAATGGAGTTTGGCGCGTTACAATGTGTGCCAAAAAACCCTAACTGTGAGAAGTGTCCACTTGTCAATCATTGTGTTGCCTACACAACTGGGTCAGTGCATGGGCTGCCTGTATCGATCAAAAAAATTAAAGTCAAAACGGAGTTTTATAATTTCTTGGTCTTGCAAGACCATACAGGGGGGATATGGATGCGCCGCCGATCTGATCAAGGTATTTGGCCTAATTTATAC
This sequence comes from Candidatus Rokuibacteriota bacterium, assembly GCA_900299425.1. Classification (GTDB taxonomy): domain Bacteria; phylum Bacteroidota; class Bacteroidia; order Flavobacteriales; family Flavobacteriaceae; genus BACL21. The sequence goes on along the minus strand of OMJU01000021.1, from coordinate 5,841 downwards.
GAATTCCCACTTATAGAGACAGCGGAAGCAGTGGATCAAGAATATATTTTAACACAAGCCCATGCCATGCTGGAAGTCTCTGACAATTCTATACAAGCACTAGAGCAATATAATGCAGTGCCCTGGGCACACCGTTTGACTCATAAAAAGTTGATGGTTGTCTTTTGGCTTGGTTTTGTTGAGGGGACTCTGCCAAAAAGTTACCCTGTAGCTGCGCTTGAAGGCCTGGCTGTTCCGGCTATAATTGCGCGTTTTATTTCGAAAGCAGTCCCTTTTACCCGTCAAAATTAGTTATATTAGATGGCCTTAGTTAATTTTGTAAAAAAGTAAAAAGATGAGTGGAACGCTGAATAAAGTTATGTTGATTGGTCATACTGGGGATGCCATAAAAATGACCTATTTTGAAGGAGGAGGATGTATTGGAAGATTTCCTTTAGCGACAAATGAAACCTATAATAATAGAACTACAGGTGAGCGTATCACCAATACCGAGTGGCACAACATAGTGGTGCGGAATAAGGGTGCAGAGGTTTGTGAAAAATATTTAAAAAAGGGAGATAAAATTTATATCGAAGGTCGCTTAAAAACGCGTAAATGGACTGATGACCAAGGCAATGATCGTTACAGTACCGAAATTCAGTGCACCGATTTTACATTTTTAACACCAAAAAGCAGTGATTCAATGGGCAGCACAAATATGGATTCTGGCCTGAGTGCGGCTGATGTCAAACCAAGTAGTACTCGGACAAATGACATGAGCATGAGTGCCCAGGAGCCCAGTAATAGCTATGCTCAGAGTGCGGAATCCGATGATTTGGAGGACGATTTGCCCTTTTAAGCCTATTTAAATTTTAATTTGTGGAATCAGAGCCCCCGAGTTTAATTTTTACAACACTCGCTTTTCCTGAGCTGATATGGCTGGGAGGGATACTGCTTCTTTTGTTTTGTTCTGCCCTGATTTCTGGGGCAGAAATTGCGTTTTTTTCTCTCAGCAGTACCGACCTTGATCCCGAAGAAGGGGTACAACGCAGCAAACGCATGGAAATTGTTGCTCGGCTACTCGACACCCCAAAGCGCTTATTGGCTACGATTTTGATCGCAAATAATTTGATCAATATCGCTATTGTTTTAGTGTTCGATTCAGTAGCAGCTCCATTTTTTAAGTCCATAGACCCGCAGTGGCTGAAATTTTTAATTGAGGTCGGTTTAGTGACCTTTTTAATCCTGTTGTTTGGAGAGATATTGCCTAAAGTCTATGCCAGTCGTAATAAAGTCCGTTTCGCGATGTTTATGGCCTTTCCAATTCAAGTACTCTTTGGATTATTCACCCCTTTGAGCCGACCTATGCGCAACGCGACGGTTTATTTAGAGCGCAAGTTTTCAAGACAAAAGCTCAGTATCAGTGTCGATCAGCTCAGTCAAGCCCTTGAGCTGACTTCGGATGAGGAAACCACTCATGACGAGCAAAAAATACTCCAAGGGATTGTAACTTTTGGAGCAACGGACACAAAAAATGTGATGCGCCCCCGGATTGATATATTTGCATTGGATATCGCTTCATCCTACACCCAGGTCCTAGAGGACATTTTAAAGCACGGTTATTCTCGGATTCCCGTCTACCAGGAGTCTATTGATCAGATTAAGGGTATTTTATATATCAAAGACTTACTGCCTCATTTCGATAAAAAAGACTTTGCTTGGTCAGAACTCTTAAGGGCGCCTTATTTCGTGCCTGAAAATAAAAAGCTCGACGATTTGCTCAATGAATTTAAACAAATGAAAATGCATTTGGCCATTGTTGTCGATGAGTATGGAGGTACCAGTGGACTGATCACTTTGGAAGATATCATCGAAGAAATTGTGGGGGAAATTACCGATGAGTTTGACGATGAGGATTTGGTGTTCTCTAAACTCGATGATCGCAATTTTATTTTTGAAGGGAAGACACCGCTTAAAGATTTTTATCGGGTGATCCAACTTGAGGACCCGAACCAGTTTGAGGAAAGCAAGGGAGAAGCAGAGTCCTTGGCTGGATTTATCCTTGAGCTGACTAAAGGTTTTCCAAAAAAAGACGAAATCGTGGTTTTTGGGCGTTACCATTTTGTGATTGAATCCTTTCAGGGCAAGCGGATAAATCAAATAAAGCTGACCATAAATGATTGATAAAATAAGTCATTACTTGCGCAAGAGCTTTTGGGGTGTGTCGTTGTGCACGGTTTTGATGCTCGGTTTTTTAGCACTAATACCTTCGGCTTGCAAGGAGCCTGTTGTGGTCAAACCTGCGGCATTTTTACGTTTAGATTTTCCCGAACCGATTTACGGCACATTTGTGCAAGATTGTCCTTATGAATTTAAACTTAATCAATTTGCCGAGCCTCGGAAAAAAGAGCGATGTGCTCTTAATCTCGAGTATCCATTTATGGGAGCCACGGTCTATTTAACCTATCAAGGCATACAGGGGGACCTCCCACAACTGTTTAGCGATGCCCAAAAACTCACTTATGACCACACCATCAAGGCCAGTGAAATATTGGAGCAGCCCCTGGTAGATCCTGAACATGAGGTTTACGGCATGTACTATCAAATAGACGGCCCTGCGGCTTCCCATGCTCAGTTTTACCTCACAGACAGTACGCGCCATTTTTTAACCGGCGCGCTCTATTTTAACACAAAACCAAATTTTGATTCCTTGTATCCCGCCATAGATTACGTGCGCCAGGATATCCGCAGGATGATGGAAACCCTGCGTTGGCAATAAGTAGGTTAGCAATTGATATATGGATAAAAAATGGCTATACCTTATCGTGTTGTCTCTGATATGGGGGACTTCCTTTATCTTGATTAAAAAGGGCTTGGTCGGACTCACCCAAATTCAGCTTGGGTCTCTGCGCACAGTGCTTACGGCCATCATACTGTTTTCGGTAGGATTGCCCACCCTGAAACAGATTAAAAAACATCAGTGGAAGTGGATCGCTATATCGGCGCTGGTGGGTACGTTTTTCCCCGCCTACTTATTTGCCTTTGCTCAAAAACATATCGATAGTGCGGTGGCCTCAATTCTTAATAGCCTAACCCCGCTGGCTACTGCGGTTTTGGGCTATTGGGCATTCAGCATTTATACAACCCGCCGACAAATGCTCGGGGTATTCATTGGTCTGCTGGGTTCGACCATGCTGATCTTGGCTGGCGCCCACATCAATCCGCATCAAAATCACTGGTATGGAATATTGGTATTGGTGGCTTCGGTGGGGTATGCTTTAAATGTCAATATCCTAAAAAAGCATCTGAACGATATATCCCCTCTTGCTATAGCTACCGGTAATTTTGTGGTAATAGTGATCCCCGCTCTTCTGATTTTGATCGGCACCGGCTATTTTAGTGAAGTTTGGACCATGCCAAAAGTACAAGTATCCACGGGCTATATTGCCATACTTGCCTTGTTCGGTACGGCACTGGCTAAAATTTTATTCAATAAAATGATCCAAATTTCGAGTGCTGTGTTTGCCTCTTCAGTGACTTACACCATGCCCATAGTATCGGTTCTATGGGGTATTTTTGATGGGGAGCGATTTGGATGGTATCAGGGCATTTCCGCACTTATTGTTCTTTTTGGGGTGTATTTGGCCAATCAAAGCAAAGCCTCAAAAGAGTCACAGAAGTAGGGCCGCGATGTTTTCTAAAACCCTGAGCAATTGCGCCTTACTTTAAGATAAAAATACCTTTGTGGTATTAAATATTACGATTATATTTGCACCCGCCTTAGGCTCTGCTGATTTGTGTTGTGGCCTCAGGAAATAGTTAAACAATAAATTAATCGATACGCTATGTATGCAATTGTAGAGATAGCAGGGCAGCAATTTAAAGTTGCGAAAGACCAAAAGGTTTTTGTCCATCGTTTGCCAGAAGAAGAGGGGGCGAAAGTGTCATTTGACAACGTTCTTTTGATTGGTGAAGGAGACAAAGTAACCGTTGGCGCCCCGGCTATAGACGGCGCTCAAGTTGGCGCAAAAGTCTTGAAGCACCTTAAGGGTGACAAAGTTATTGTGTTTAAAAAGAAACGCAGAAAAGGATACCGTAAGAAAAACGGTCATCGTCAATCACTCACTGAAATCCTAATCGAAGGAATTGTTGCTAGTGGTGCTCAGAAAGCTGCGCCAAAAGCGAAGGCTGCTGCGCCTAAGGCTGAAGCAGCCCCTAAAGCAGAGGCGCCAAAGGCTGCCAAAGCTGATCAAGCTGCAGATTACGATTCAATGACGGTTGCTCAACTAAAAGCTATTGCTAAGGATAAAGGTGTTGCCGGAATTTCTTCAATGAAAAAGGCTGAGCTAATCGAGGCAATCAAAAGTGTATAACCTATAAAACCGAAAGAAAATGGCTCACAAAAAAGGAGTTGGTAGTTCTAAAAACGGTCGCGAATCAGAATCGAAACGCCTAGGGGTTAAGATTTTTGGTGGCCAAGCGGCAATCGCTGGAAATATCATCGTAAGACAACGTGGTACCCAACATCATCCAGGAGATAATGTATACCTTGGAAAAGATCATACATTACACGCTAAAGTGGACGGTACTGTAAAATTTGAAAAGAAGAAAGGCGGAAAATCATTTGTTTCCATCGTCCCACAAGGCGAAGCCTAAGACTTACTTCAATCCAATAAGAAAAAGCCCCGTCCATGACGGGGCTTTTTTATTCAATATTTAGTGATTTGAAGACAGAATCCTTTCCGGTGGTTCCTGTGCCTGGTCTGAAAAATAGTATCAAGCGGTCAGCGACAAGGATTTATGCATCCAAGGTGTTCTAGTATCGGTAATACTCTGGCTTAAATGGCCCTTGTCGGGTCACCCCGATGTATTTAGCCTGATCTGAGCGTAGCTCGGTAAGCTCTACCCCGATTTTCTCAAGGTGTAAGGCCGCGACCTTCTCATCCAAATGCTTAGGGAGCATATAAACTTTGTTTTCATACTTATCGGTGTGATTCCAAAGTTCGATTTGGGCCAATGTTTGGTTTGTAAAGGAGTTACTCATCACAAAACTTGGATGCCCAGTGGCACAACCCAGGTTTACCAAACGACCTTCGGCTAAAAGGATGATATCTTTTCCATTTAAGGTGTATTTATCGACCTGAGGTTTGATCTCCACTTTTGGTCCATCGGCATTGGCTTTTAGCCAAGCAACATCGATTTCATTGTCAAAGTGACCGATGTTGCAAACGATGGTTTTGTCCTTCATCTGGGCAAAATGCGTCCCTTGAACGATGTCTTTATTTCCTGTAGCGGTTACTACGATATCGGCTGTATCGATAACGGTCTCTAGTTTCTTCACGGCATAGCCATCCATAGCCGCTTGAAGGGCACAAATTGGGTCGATTTCTGTAACGGTTACAATGGCACCAGCACCGCGGAATGAAGCCGCAGTTCCTTTACCCACATCACCATAACCACAAACTACCACGCGCTTTCCAGCAAGCATGATATCGGTGGCGCGACGTACGGCATCAACGGCACTTTCTTTACATCCGTATTTGTTGTCAAATTTACTTTTGGTCACACTGTCGTTTACATTGATCGCAGGAAGGGGCAAGGTGCCGTTTTCCATGCGCTCGTAAAGGCGGTGTACTCCAGTGGTGGTTTCTTCGCTGAGTCCTCTGATCCCGGCAACAAGCTCAGGATAGCGATCCAGTACCATATTGGTAAGGTCTCCACCATCGTCTAGAATCATATTAAGGGGCTGGCGATCTTCTCCAAAGAAGAGGGTCTGCTCGATACACCAGTCAAATTCTTCTTCGTTCATGCCTTTCCAAGCATACACGGCAGTGCCCGCCTCCGCTATCGCTGCGGCCGCCT
>OMJU01000020.1 GCA_900299425.1 Candidatus Rokuibacteriota bacterium | reverse complement strand
TGTATGATCCACTTTTGGGTTGACAGCATTGATTAATATCACATCGCGATCCTTCAGCAACTCATGAGTTTCTGTATACAATCTAGCCCCGCTCTGTGCCTTTGCTAGCTGAGCGATATCCTGCCCCGCATTAACCCCGTACTTTCGACACAAAGTCGATAAAAGCGGCCTGGGATTGGGATAATTTTCTAGGGCTTTTAAATCCAATCGCAGTCCATCCTCCGTTGAGGTCAACACCCGAGTGGAAACTTCATCGAGGTAATCCTCTAAAAGGCTTTGTGCTTGATTTAAATAATCCTGGGTTTGAGTCAGGCTTTGATCCCAGGCACGCTCAAGTTTATTAAATCCAGGGCTGATGTGATGACGGATGATATTACGCTGATAATCATCGCTTTGGTTTGAGGCATCTTCACGCCATGTAATACCCTTTTTTTTGGCATAGGCCAAAATATCCTTACGCTTAAAAGGCAAGAGTGGCCGGAATAAACCATCGGATTTTGCTTTGATCCCTGTAAGCCCTTTGAGTCCAGTTCCTCGAGAGAAGTTCATCAAAAACGTCTCTAAATTGTCGTCTGCTTGATGCGCCGTAAGTACTCCTTGTGCTTGTCGTGATAGCATTACATGCTCAAAAAAAGCGTAACGCAATGCACGCGCCTTCATCTGAAGCGAGGTCCTGGGCTGGTTTTTAACGATTTCGGGAGCAACACGCTCAATCACAACTTCATATCCGAGTTCCGCACCTAAAGTCTTAACAAAAGCCTCATCTAAATCGCTGTCTTTGCCGCGCAGGCCATAATTCATATGAGCTAAAATCAAGTTGCCATGATAAGCGTGCATCAGATGCACCAAGATTACACTATCAAGCCCTGCGCTACATGCCACAACAAGCGGCCTGTTGGGGTCCCAACTAAATTCCCGGTCACAATGCGCAGCAAAGGTTTGCTCCATAACTTTGATATCTCTCGGGCTCAATTTAAAACTGAGTCGACTTTGGTGGGTCTAAAATAAGGATTATCTGCGACTGAGCACAGTGCGCAATGACTCCGCTTTGAGCAGACATTCTTGATACTCATCATGAGCATTCGCACTGCTGGTTAAAGCCCCACCCACACTCAAACTCAGGTAGCTGTTTTTGGCGTTGTAAAGCAGGGAACGGATCACCACGTTAAAATCAAAATCGCCTTCAGGAGTAAAATACCCGATGGTTCCACTGTAGAGGCCTCTTTTGTGCGCTTCGTAAACCTCCATGAGTTGCAAGGCCCTAATTTTTGGGACACCAGTCATACTCCCCATTGGAAAGGTGGCTTTGAGCGCATCTACCGGATCAAAACCTTCCTTTAGCTCGGTACTTACAGTGGTCACGAGTTGATGCACGTGTGCATATGATTTTAAAGTGCATAACTCTTGCACCTGCACCGTATCGCGTGCTGCAACACGCGAGAGATCATTGCGCACTAAATCCGTTATCATGATGTTTTCACGGCGTTCTTTGGGATCGTTGACAAAGGCTGCAACTGCCTTTTGATCCGCTTGCGGCTCAGACAATCGTTTTAAAGTTCCTTTGATGGGTTGTGAAATGAGGGTCTTACCTTTTTTATTCAAATAGCGCTCAGGCGAGGCGCATAATGCGTAGCGATCTTTTAGCTGATAAAATGCCGAAAATGGCGCTTTTGAATAGTCGTTTAATTCTTGGAATACATTAGCTGGGTCGAGCACTGCATCGTCACAGTAGAATTCTTGGCAAAAATTAGTCTCATAGATGTCACCACGCTGAATATGCTTTTGAATTTGGTCAAATTTTTCTTGATATTGCTCAAAAGTCAGACGTCCTTTAAGGGCTATACCCTTTGGATCCGTAATGCGGTTCTGGTCTGAATCAAGGGGCGTTCGCTGATGAAATAAAGCAGTGATAAACTCCAGATCTTGAGCCCAAGCATGGGCTTCATTCTTAAGGTACAGCCCTATTAAAGTGTTGTTTTGGACCAAAAACAATTTAGCAGGGACAAAAAAATAGGCCTCTGGAAAACCAATGCCATCAATATTTTCTGAGCGAAGTTGCTCTTGGGCGTTTTTAAAATCATAGGCAAGGTGGCCAAAGCACCAATCTTGCTGTGCCTTTTGCCATAAACTCAAACGCGACCAATCCCCTGACCCAGCAAATTCAATCCGAAAGTCACTAACTGGATCTAAAGCCAAAAGAACCTGATAAGTCCCGTGTTTGTCCTGATGCTGGTTTGTATCTAGATACAGGCTAATCTGAGCGTCATCGCTTCTGGATTGCGCGAATGCAAACAAGGCTTTTTTAAGCTTTTGGCTCGAAGAAAATTCAAATGAAAAGCGCTTGCGCTGGACCACTGTTTAAATATGCAATGGTCTGTTTTCGGTCGCGGCTAAAGCTGCTTCTTTCACGGCTTCCGCGTAAGTCGGATGCGCATGACTCATGCGCGCCAAGTCCTCTGCACTAGCTCTGAACTCCATAGCAGTAACGGCTTCAGCGATCAAATCTGCAACACGTGCCCCTACCATGTGTACGCCTAACAACTCATCGGTTTTAGCGTCGCTGAGTATTTTTACAAATCCGTCGACATCCCCACTGGCTCTGGAACGACCCAAAGCACGCATAGGGAATTGACCAGTTTTGTAAGCTACTCCGCTGGCTTGTAATTGTTCCTCGGTTTGTCCTACAGAAGCCACTTCGGGCCAAGTGTAAACAACTCCAGGGATTAAATTGTAATTGATGTGTGGTTTTTGACCAGCGATCAGTTCTGCTACCATTACCCCTTCTTCTTCGGCTTTATGGGCCAGCATGGCGCCACGCACTACATCGCCTATGGCGTAAATGTGCGCGATATTGGTCTGCAAGTGATCATTGACCTGAATTTGTCCGCGCTCGTTTACCGCTACGCCTGCTTTATCCAATCCTAGTCCCTCAATGTAAGGCTTGCGACCCACACTAACCAGACAATAATCTCCGGTGAGCTGAACCTCTTGACCTTTTTTATCTAAGGCGGTTACGGTAACCTCATTTTTATCGCTAGAGACCCCTTGTACTTGATGCGATAAGAAAAATTTCACACCTTGTTTTTTGAGGACTTTGGTGAGTTCTTTACTCTGAGCACCATCCATAGTCGGGATGATACGATCCATATATTCCACCACAGACACTTCGGCACCAAGTCTGCGATAAACTTGACCCAGTTCTAATCCAATCACACCGCCCCCGATAATGACCAAATGCATTGGTACTTCTGTCATCGAAAGCGCTTCGGTCGAAGTGATCACGCGTTTTTTATCGATATTGATAAAGGGCAGGCTTGCTGGTTTACTCCCTGTGGCAATGATAAAATGCTTCGCCGTCAGCGTTTGCTTTTCTTTACCATGTACCGTTAGTGTGTTTTTATCGTCAAATGCACCTATTCCGTGTAAAACGTCGATTTTATTTTTATCCATGAGGAAATCGATGCCTTTGGTAGTCTGAGACACAACACCAGATTTACGCTCCATCATTTTGGCCAGATTTAAAGTCACTGGTCCTTGAACTTCAATACCGTGCTCTTCGAGGTGTTTTTGAGTGTCTTCATAGTGATGAGATGAATCCAAAAGGGCTTTACTGGGAATACAACCCACATTGAGGCAAGTCCCGCCCAAAGTGTCATATTTTTCAACCAAAGCCGTTTTCATACCCAATTGTGCACATCGAATAGCCGATACATAACCACCTGGGCCAGAACCGATCACCACTACATCGTAATTACTCATTGTAATGCGTTTTTAATTTGTGGGGCAAAGTTACGACACTGGGCAGCAAAAGCCAATGCTCACTCAAGAAATTTTAAACCAGAGTTAGGACTGGGCCGGGATAAGCTTTGTAGTGTTTTGAACCTGAGTGATTACAAAGGAACTCTCTGTGCTGGCTATCGATTTTAAACTGGTCAGCTTATTGACCAAAAAGGAGCGAAAATGAACCATATCTTTTACCATCACTTTGAGCAGGTAGTCATAGGAACCTGATACATGAAAACACTCTACGACTTCAGAAAGACCCATTATATCTAATTCAAAAGCCGTTAAAGAGGATTTAGCATGCTGCACTAACTTCACATGACAAAATACCATAAATCCCAAGGCTAATTGCTCTGCATCTAACAGAGCAACATACTGTTTGATCACCCCATTACGTTCTAATTTTTTGATGCGCTCATGAACTGCTGTGACTGATAGATCTGTTTTCAGGGCAAGTTGTTTGTGGGTTTGCTTGCTGTCTGTTTGTAATGCGTCAAGTAAAATTAAATCGGCGGTATCAAAGGTCATAATCAAAAAAATTTTCTAAACTGGGTGTTTCAAAGGTATTAATTAAGAATTAATTTCTATTAATCAATTATAATATAAATTATTTTTCTAAAATAATTGTTAATCATTGCGATATGATCTTGATTTAAGTAGCTTTGATAAAAACCTATACTATGTCCTTTGACCCAGCAAACCACATTCAAGACTTACAATACTTTGGTGAATTTGGCGGTGTTAACCCCAGTATATCAGACTCATCAACCTACACCTTTTTATCTGCCAAAACCATGTTCGATACCTTCGAGGGCAATGCAGAAGGGTGTTATTTGTATTCCCGCCACAGCACGCCTTCGAATCTATATTTAGGACAAGCTTTAGCCGCTATGGAAGGCACCGAAACAGCAACCGTTGCTGCCACAGGGATGGGCGCCATTACTCCTGCCCTGCTACAATACTGTGGACAAGGAGATCATATCGTCTCGAGTCGTACGATTTATGGTGGGACTTATGCGTTTTTGAAAAACTTTACACCGCGCTTTGGTATCGAGACGAGTTTTGTGGACATCACAAACTTAGAGGCTGTAGCTCATGCCATTAACCCCAAGACCAAAGTTTTATACTGCGAGAGTGTGA
>OMJU01000019.1 GCA_900299425.1 Candidatus Rokuibacteriota bacterium | reverse complement strand
CTCCTTTATCTGCTCAATGTGCCATGTGTCGGGCAATGCTCGAGAGCGATGCTTCGGGACAGGCCGCCAAAGGGATCAACAACGGTATCGTTTATCTGATGATTTTTCCCTATTTACTGGTCGGAGCAGTGGGATATGCTGTCTATAAAATAAGACGCGCAAAGTCTTAACAAAGATTTCACACTATTATCGCTTGGAGGGCTTTATTTTTGAGGCTTTAGCAGCAGTAATGATTGAAATCGACAACCTACACAAATCCTACGCCGTAGGACAAAATAAACTTCACGTACTCAAAGGCATCAATTTTTCTGTCAATTCAGGAGAAATGGTGGCGATTATGGGCTCTTCTGGCTCCGGAAAGTCTACTTTTTTGAACATTTTGGGTATGCTCGACGAGGCGGATCAAGGGACTTATGTGCTCGACGGGACACCGATTAAGAATTTAAATGAAACCCTAGCAGCCCGTTATCGTAATCAGTTCTTGGGGTTTGTTTTTCAGTCCTTTAATCTGATTTCTTATAAGTCTGCTTTGGATAATGTGGCAATGCCTCTTTATTATCAGGGCGTAAAGCGTCAACAGCGCACAGAGCGGGCCATGCATTACCTAGAAAAAGTTGGTTTGGCTAATTGGGCCGAACATTTACCAAACGAATTATCAGGGGGTCAAAAACAACGCGTAGCCATTGCACGTGCCCTAGCGAGCGACCCTAAGGTGCTTTTGGCAGACGAGCCTACCGGGGCATTGGACTCAACAACCTCATATGAGGTCATGGATCTCATCCAAGAAATTAATGATGAAGGAAAAACCATATTGTGTGTGACCCACGAAATGGATATTGCCCATATGTGTAAACGGGTGGTTCATCTCAAAGATGGGCTCATTGTAAAAGACGAACAAGTGGAGCAGGTCCGCGCTAAAAGTGCATTGCATGTTTAGTCTAGAGCGTTGGCAAGAGATTTTTGAGACGCTGAATAAAAACAGACTGCGCACATTTCTCACAGCCTTATCTGTTTCTTCAGGGATTTTTATTTTAGTCATCCTACTCGGGGTGAGCACTGGCATACAAAAAGGTGTTCAGTCGGAGTTTGAACAAGATGCGACCAATAGAATTTCTGTCTGGACGGGGACAACGACAAAAGAGTACAAGGGCCTCAATCCTGGTCGTTATATTCAGCTAAAGAATGAGGATTTTAATCTTATTGCGACAAATTATCACGATTATATCGAATACGAAACCCCGATTTTTTCCATTTGGGGTGGGGCCGTTAGCTATAAAGACCAAAGCGGTAACTACCGCGTAGAGGGGGCTTATCCTGATCAGCAGTTTATTGAAAATGAAACTATGGTCGCTGGACGATTCCTCAATCAGAGTGATTTGATGCAGTCTTCAAAAGTGGCCGTTATTGGTCAACAGATGAAGCTGGATTTATTTAAAAATACAGACCCAATAGGGGAGCAAATTGACATCCAGGGCATCAATTTTGTCGTGGTTGGTGTCTACAGTGACCCAGGAGGCAATAGAGAGGAGAACCGCATTTTTGTGCCGCTCAATACTGCACAAAAAGTATTTAACGCTCAGGACCGTCTGCGCTCATTGGCCTATACGGTAAAAATGAGTGATAATTTTGATCAGGCTGTCGCCTTGTCTGCAGCCATGACGCAAAGAATTGACCAGGATTTGCGTAAAAAATACAGTGTGGCTCCTGATGATCAATCTGCGGTGCGTGTCAATAATACCCTAGAAGAAGCCAAAAAGATTTATGGACTCATCGATACCATTCGCGCTGTCTTTTGGTTTATTGGAATCGGGACCATTATCGCGGGGATTGTGGGTGTGAGCAATATCATGCTCATCGTTGTAAAAGAACGTACCAAAGAAATTGGGATTAGAAAAGCATTGGGCGCCTTACCCTGGTCCATTATTGGGATGATTTTACAAGAAGCCATATTCATAACTGCAATTGCCGGATTTGTAGGGCTCTTCTTGGGTGTAGGACTTTTAGAGCTTGTAGGGCCGATGGTCGATTCGGCCTTTATTAAATATCCACAAGTTGATTTTACAACGGCCATGACTACTGTTTTTGTATTGATTGCAGCAGGTACTTTGGCTGGATTTATTCCGGCCCAGCGAGCAGCACATATTAAACCCATCGAAGCCTTAAGAGACGAATAATGTTACAGAAAGAACGCTGGGACGAAATATTAGAGGCACTCAATGCCAATCGCTTTAGAACCATCATGACGGCATTCGGTGTGTTTTGGGGAATATTTATTTTAGTGATTTTGCTGGCACTCACCAATGGCTTGAAAAATGGAGTTCAGGCTGATTTTGGAGATTTTGCAACCAATACAATTTTTATGTGGACCCAGCGGACTTCCATCCCTTACCAGGGTTTTACAAAAGGCCGCAGTTTTAATTTCAGGCAATCTGATGTTGCATTACTCAAAGAAAAATTTCCCGAATTGCGTTTTGTTTCCCCAAGAAATCAACTCGGGGGATTCCGAGGCTCTAACAATGTAACTCGAGGAGACAAAACGGGGGCATTCAATATTTATGGGGATAATCCCGAATACATTAACCAAGAGCCACTAGATGTTATTCAAGGGCGGTTTCTTTCGTATTCCGATCTTCAAGACGAGCGTAAAGTCGCCGTGGTGGGTACCGATGTGATCAAAAGCCTTTTCGATTTAGGGGAAGATCCTATTGGCTCCTATATCAAGATTAACGGCATTAATTTCATGGTCATTGGGGTGGTCAAAAAAAGCAACAGCCAAGGCGATAATCAAGAAGATGCCAATACGATTTACATACCTTTTTCTACCTTTGGTAAGGCCTTTAATTTTGGGGATATAGTAGGCTGGATGGCGATAACGGCGGTAGATGAGATCCCCATAACTCAAATTAAGCCACAAATTATGAAGGAGATGCGCCTAGCCCATAAGGTCCACCCTGATGATGAACGCGCTATAGGCCATTTTGATCTCGCTGAACAATTTGAAAAGATTACCGGCTTGTTTGCTATTTTGAGCTTTGTCGGCTATTTCGTCGGGGCACTAGTCTTGATGTCTGGGGTCATAGGCATCAGCAACATTATGCTTATAGTGGTCAAAGAACGCACTAAAGAAATTGGGATACGACGTGCCTTAGGCGCAACGCCAAGGGAGATTCGTGGTCAAGTCTTACAAGAATCAATGTTTTTGACCCTGATCTCGGGTATGGCGGGAATAAGCTTTGCGGCTGGTCTCATATGGGTCATGAACACTTTGCTCGACGCTGCGGGGTCTGTAGAAAATTTCGCCAACCCCTCGGTAAGTGTAGGGGTAATATTTATTGCCCTGGCCATTTTGGTTTTGTCCGGGCTGCTTGCGGGGATGATTCCGGCCACACGTGCCACACAAATGAAACCTGTTGACGCTTTGCGCGTGGACTAATAATAATGCAATAAAAAAGTAAATAGTAATAATACAACCAACAATGAAAAGAAGAGGAACTTTAATCACGTTAATTGTCATCGGTGTCCTGTTTGTCTTAGGGGTGCGCTATATCTGGCTTAAGGATCAACAAGACCCAATTGTCTATCAATACGATCAGGCGACCATGGGTAATGTTGTGAAAAAAACTGTAGCAACAGGAAGCATAGTCCCAAAGGAAGAAGTGTTAATTAAACCCAATATCTCGGGAATTATTGATGCAATTTTTGTCGAGGCGGGTCAAACAGTTCTTACCGGTGACTTAATTGCCAAGGTGCGCGTAGTACCCAATATCAATGCGCTAAATAGCGCACAAAACAACATAAAGGCCGCAAAGACTCAATTAGAGACTGCGCGACTTGCCTTGGAGCGCCAAACAAGCATTTATCAGCGTCAGCAAGTCCTTTATCAGCGAGGGGTGATTTCTGCAAACGAATTTGATACCGCGCGCTTGTCATTTGATCAAGCCACACAAAGATTCAATCAAGAACAGGTAAATTTACGTGCTGCAGAACAGACTTTTGACATTATAAAAACTGGATCTACTCAAGGCTTGGGTGCTGTTGCGAATACGGAAATTCGCGCGACTATTTCTGGAATGATCCTGGATGTTCCTGTCAAAGTTGGTAACCAGGTTATTGAGGCCAACAATTTTAATGATGGGACTACGATTGCCATATTGGCTGATGTGAATAAAATGATTTTTGAAGGTAAGGTCGACGAAAGCGAGGTTGGGAAAATTAAAGAAAATCTAGCCCTAGAAATTACCGTTGGGGCTATAGAGGACAAGTCCTTTGATGCCATTTTGGACTATATTGCTCCCAAAGGTGTGGAAGAAAACGGAGCAGTGCAATTTGAAATTAAAGGGAGTTTAAGCAAAAAAGACACCACTTTTATTCGTGCTGGACTCAGCGCCAATGCCTCTATTATTCTCGCCCGTGCAGACAGTGTGCTGACCTTGAAAGAGTCATTGATTCAATATGATCGCGAAACCCAACAGTCATATGTAGAGGTCGAAACCGGGAGTCAAGAGTTCGAGAGAAGAGATGTGACCTTAGGGATCAGCGATGGATTAATCGTAGAAGTTTTATCTGGGGTAACCTCAGAGGACAAAATAAAAGTGTGGAATCAACTCAAACAACCCGACCAAAGACCATAAGCTAAGTTGAAGTATCTTACCTTTGTGTTGCAATACGTAAAACCGCCCGAGAACGGGCCGAATTAAAATTATGAAACGATTTGCTATTGTTATTGCCCTATTGACCGCAATGTCCGTAAGTGCGCAAACAAAAAAATGGACCCTACAGGAGTGCGTGGAGTATGCCATGTCCAATAATATTTCCCTGAAACAAAGTGTTTTGGATCAAGAGCTCGCGCGTCTGGATAAGGCTGATGCCATTGGGGCTTATTTACCTAACTTGAATGGGTCAGTATCCAATGCTTGGAATACAGGACTCACCCAAAACGTAACTACGGGTGTTTTAGAGAATCAAACATCGAGAAACTCTTCTTACAGTATGACAGCGAGTATTTCGATTTTTCAAGGACTCAGAAACCTAAGAAGTTTGCAGCGTGCAAAAATCAATACCCTTGCAGCGCAATACGGTTTGGAGAAAATGCAAGATGATATCGCCTTATTTGTGGCCAACGCATTTTTACAAGTACTCACTAACAAATCAAACGTAGCTGTTTTAGAAGCGCAAAATGCGGTTACTGTGGGTCAAATTCAGCGAACTCAGGAACTGGTGGATGCTGGTGTTTTACCCGAAGGTGATTTGCTTGAGATTCAAGCGGCCGATGCCACGGAAAAACAAAACATCGTGGCGGCCCAAAATGGGGTGACCTTGTCGCTCATAAACCTAGCCCAGTTACTGCAAATTCGCGATTACGACAATTTTGATATTGTCGATCAGGGGTATGATATTTTAGGGACCGAGATTTTATATAAAACACCGCAGGAACTTGTCTCTGCTGCTCAGGAGTACCGAAAAGAAGTCTTGATTGCCGAGACCAATGTCGCTATTGCGCAAAAAGATTTACAAATAGCCCGAAGTGCTTATTTGCCTTCTGTAGGGGCGTTTTTTAATTACAATACACGTGAATCAGATCGCTTTAGCGGAATAACAACGCTCATTGATTCTGATAATCCTGTGATCAGTACTGCTGATCCTATTGGTTTTGTGGACGCCACCGGGGCAGCGGTTTACGGATTTGCGCCAAACATTATTGGTTATCAGGAAGTCGCCGCCAAACCATTTCAGGAACAGCTGTATCTCAATGATGGAATTTCATATGGAGTTCAAATGAACATTCCGATATTTAACGGAAATAGCACGCGCAATAATGTCAAGCGCAGTAAGTTGAATTTAATGCGTCGTGAATTGCTTTTGGAGCAATCCAAGATGGATTTGGAAAGCACAGTTTATCAAGCCTTTGTCGATGCAAAGGGGGCCTTAAAATCCTATGATGCGGCTTTGAAAGCGATGAATTCTCAGCGATTGGCCTATCAATATGCACAACAACGCTATGATGTAGGCTTGATCAATGCATTTGACTTTAGCCAATCAAAAACCCGATACGATAATGCTGTTATCGATGTCAATCGAGCGAAATACGATTATATTTTTAAATTGAAAGTTTTAGAGTTGTATTTTGGTGTTCCCGTTTCGGAATTAAAATTTTAACTATGACCTCGAAAAAACGCCTTTGGATTGCGATTGCAATCGTTTTACTCATCGTCGTTCTTGTGGCCGGCAAGAAAATATTTGGTAAGGACGAAAATCAAAGACTTGTCGAAGTGGAAGAAGTTGTGTTGCGCGATTTGGTGCAGACTGTTGCAGCCACGGGTAAAATTCAACCAGAAATAGAAGTAATGCTCTCGTCAGAGGTTTCAGGTGAAATCATTGAATTGCCTATTAGTGAAGGAGACCAAGTCCAAAAAGGCGATTTATTGGTGCGTATTAATCCTGACTTGATCCAATCTGCACTGCGTCAGGCACAGGCTGGTTTACAAAACGCCAAAGCTGGTCTTGCTCAGGCAGAGGCTTCTTTGCGCAATGCACAACTCAATTTTAACCGCAATAAAACTTTGTTCGAAAAAGGTGTAATTTCTAAGAGTGAATGGGACCGCACTGTGGCCGATTTTGAAATGGCCGAGGCCACGAAGAGTTCTGCGTTTTACTCTGTTGAAAGTGCGCGCTCGAATGTACAACAAGGTCAGGACAACCTGAATCGCACCTCGATCTTTGCGCCAATGTCGGGAACCATATCAAAGCTTGCAGTCGAACTGGGCGAGCGCGTGGTGGGCACAGCTCAAATGGCGGGAACTGAAATTGTGCGCGTGGCTGATCTTTCGAATATGGAAGTTGAGGTAGATGTAAATGAAAATGACATTGTTAAGGTCTCAATAGGAGATACTACAGAAGTGGAAGTAGACGCCTATTTGAAACGTATTTTTAAAGGGGTTGTAACTGAAATTGCAAATTCAGCAGAGTCTACCCTTTCTGTAGATCAAGTGACTAATTTTAAGGTAAAAGTGCGCATACTTCCCGAGTCATATCAAGATTTGATGGAGGGGAAACCAGAATATTATGCGCCATTTAGACCTGGGATGACAGCAACTGTCGATATCCAAACCCAGCGTCGCAATGGAATCGTTGCCATACCCATCAGTGCAGTGGTCATTAAAACAGATACATCCGTGCGCAAGCCAGGGGCGACTGCGCCAAAGGTCGATGCTGATGCTCAGAGATTTGAATGTGTGTTTGTCATGAGAGACAATACAGCGGCTTTGCATGTTATAGAAACCGGAATTCAAGATGACAGTCGTATTGAAATAACTTCTGGACTAAAAGCAGGAGATATGGTTATCACGGGGCCTTACAATACTGTGACTAAAACCTTAGATCCAGGCGATCGCGTGGCTGTGGATGATGCGCAGAACACGCAGGAAAAGGAATAATTTATTGAGATGATTCTTTGTATTGAAACGGCAACGACAAATTGCTCAGTAGCAATTTTTAAGGGCGCTGAGTGTATTGCCTTTAAAGAAGATGCTGCCTCAGGATATAGTCATAACGAACAACTTCACGTATTTATACAAGATGTCTGCACCCAAGCCGGGATAAATCTCGCGGATTTACAGGCTATTGCCGTGAGTAAAGGCCCAGGCTCATACACGGGCTTGCGTATCGGAGTTTCTGCGGCCAAGGGTTTGTGTTACGCGCTATCGATTCCTTTGATTGCCATCGAATCACTCGTTGTGCTTGCGCAGCCTGCTCAAGGAATAGCAGATTTTATTATTCCCATGATTGATGCCAGAAGAATGGAGGTTTATTCCTGTGTTTTAGATCGTGAGGGGAGGCCGCTGGAATTGGCAAAGGCCGAAATCCTATCCCAAGAATCTTATAGCAATTATTTAGAACGGGGGACGGTGAATTTTATCGGCAATGGAGTGGAAAAATGGAAAAAGTTATGTCCCCATGAAAATGCTCAATTCAATTCCGGAGTACTCCCAAGCGCCAAAGATATGGGGCCGCTAGCCCTAAAATTTTATGAAAAAAGGGGGTTTGTAGATGTGGCTTATTTCGAACCGTATTATTTAAAGGATTTTCAAACCTTGCAGAAGGCCTAGAAAAGTAGGCCAAAGGGCCTGATCCATTCAAAAACACATGGGCAATATTGATTCGGTGGTATGAATTCAGCGCAGGCCGCTGCAATAATGTGGCCTGAAATAAGGCAAATTTAGAGTCTATTGTAGTACCCAATAAAACGCATTAGGTCAATATCTTTCTTTAGATTTAATCGGTATTTTTTTACAGCAGCAGATAAGGCCTTTCTATCTTTTGGAAATAGATCAAGAACTTTTTTGGTAGAAGAAGGAACTTGTGTAAAATCTCCACTCGAGCTTAAAAAGTAAAACTCACTGCGATCGGAATATGTTGAGGGGACATCTCTAGTCAAACTCGTAGTGGCACGGGATCCTTCAACAAATAGCTTGTAATTTTTCTTCAGTAAAGTGACTTTTTCTCCACGGACAACGACCTGATAATATTGCATTTCATAACGATTTGTAACACTGGGAAGTGTTATGAATTCTTCGTTATTGACCAAGATTTTCATCCCTTGGGCTTTGGTAACGACTTGTGCTTCCTCATCTGGAGTATTGACATCGGTTACAGCAAAGAAAATATCGCGATAAGCGTTGTATTTCAAATTAATTCCTGAGGCCGCAAGCTTATCATTTAGATAAATAGAACCGGTGTGATACTGGTCATGATAGTAAGGGGTCCCCGTGGTGTTTCCATCCGACACAAATCGATCTCCACTGCGTACTTGTTGGAAGTTAAGTTCTAGACCCGCAGGTTGCGCCCATGCAAGAGTTGAAAACAAAGAGAATATTAGGAGTGCAGTGAATTTATTCATGTCAAAAAAAAATTAGAAATGCGAATATAATTAGACCACTTGTGAAGTAGTGTTAAAAAAAACGAAAATTTCGTAAAACCTTTGTGTTGAGGTCTTGTCCCTTTGGCGCTTTTGATAATTTATAAAATCAACCAAAAGGGTAGCACATAAAATCATCACTGATCAGTCATTTATGGCCTCAACATGCTCTACTCTTCCTTGTGTCATTTCCGACAGAAGCGATTGTATACCATTTTTAAGGGTCATGGTAGATGAGGGGCATCCGCTGCATGCTCCTTGCAATAAAACACGTACGGTTTTTGATACGGGATCGAAAGAATCAAAAGCAATATAGCCTCCATCGCCTGCCACTGCAGGAGTAACAAATTCCTCGAGTAAGGCAATTATTTCTTTGTCTTGGTCATTGCGTGCACTTAGAGGTTGTTGTCCGATTTTGTCTGCATTTGCTCCAGTATCACTGAGTGCTGCATCAGCGAGTACGGCCTTTCCTTGAGTGATAAAATTTTGAATAAGGCTTTTTAAAACGTCGATCAATTCTGTCCACGAATGCCCCTCAGATTTTCTTACAGAGATATAATTCTGATGCATGAACACTGCTTGTACTCCCGACGTCTGAAACAATTCTTTGGCAAGTGGGGCATGAGTGCATTGGTCAATGCTGTTATATTCAAATCTTCTAGGAACCAAGGACCTGTTGGCCACAAACTTCATGGTATTTGGATTTGGAGTACTTTCGGCGTAAACTGCAATGTTTTGAGGTTTTGAACTGGGCACATCAATTAACGGGCGACCGCTGTTTAGATAATTTTCTATCGACTTTGAAAGCTCTTCTAACACCATATCCCAGCTAACGATGTCATATTTTTCAATGGCCACAAAATTTTGCGCCAAAAAAATCGTTTTCACAAATGGCAGATGGAACAATTCTTGAGCTAATGGAGAAGGTTTTGCTTGGTCAATATTTCCGAATTCATAAGAGTTTCCTTGGACCAAGAAAGCATTGGCTTCAAACTTGTAAATTTTATCGTTTGTTGTCGGTTTTGGGGTAATGACGTAAGGGGTGGACATGCTGCAATTTTTTCTGCTGCAAAAATAGTGATTACTAAAAAAAAATCATCAAGATCTGGTGTTGATTATTTTGGGCTCACCACGGTTAAAAAGACGAGTATGAATAACGTTAAAAATCTGTCCTTAGATGCCTGAAAATGGGAATAATCGCAAAAATTTCCTTACTTTTCGCGCTTGATAGACGCCCTATTATGAGAATATTTACCCCGAGTCGTTTATATACGGTTTTATTTCTTCTTTTATTCCCTCTTGCACAGAGTTTTGCACAAGGTGGAACTTGTTCAAGTATTGAGCCATTTTGTGCTGGTAACCAAGCTTTAATTTTTGCCAATTGTAACAATCAAGACCCAGATTGCGTAACAACCGCCGAGGTTGGTCCGGATTATGGTTGTTTGTTTTCACAACCCTATCCAGCATGGTTTTATTTGCAAATTGATGAGGGGGGGAACTTAAATTTTACCATTACCCAGAACACCAGCTTTGATGTCAATGGTAACCCCACAGGAACAGGTCTTGATGTAGATTTTATTGCCTGGGGTCCATTTGCTCAAGGGTCCGACCTCTGTGATTACTCTCAACTGCAGGCCCAGAATGAAATTGCCTGTAGTTATTCTGCAGCTCCTGTTGAGTCTTTCAGCATAATTGGGGCGCAACCCGGAGAGATTTATGTACTCGTCATCACGAATTTTAATCAATCTCCTGGATTTATAAAGCTGGAACAAACTAATGCTGGTCAGCAGGGCGCAGGAAGCACTGACTGTTCTATTTTGGTGAACGATACCGCTTGTGATGGTGACATTATCACCTTTGATGCCACTACAACCGGAGCAGTTGCCTATGATTGGACCTACGAATCTCCAGCAGGCTCAGGGAATTATGTTCCGTTTGTCCCTGCAGAAACAAACCCTACTTTGGATGTCACGGTCTCAGGGAGTTATCGATGTGAGGTGACTCTGGCTGCTGGCCCTCCCGAAGTTTTCTTTTTTGAAGCAATATTTTTACCGCAGCCTGTTATTGAAACTGCCCCTGATGATTTGAACATTTGTAATAATAATGGTCTTACTCTGGGGATTTTTGACCTAACAGTAAATGAACCACTTGCCATAGGAACACAAGACCCGGCAGAACTCAATGTGTTTTACTTTGATGGGGCTGGCAACCCAATCGCGGACCCAACGGCGCATACCATCACTGGAACGAGCGAAACTATTACCATTAGACTAGAAGAGCTTACGGGATTGTGTTTTGCGGAAGGGACCTTT
>OMJU01000018.1 GCA_900299425.1 Candidatus Rokuibacteriota bacterium | reverse complement strand
GAAGAAAGGATCTAAGGATCGTTATTTCCAGGATGTAGAAGACGACATCAAAAAACTTGTTCCAGAAGGAATTGTGGGTCGCGTCCCATATAAAGGCGACCTGGTTGAAAGCATGACTCAGTTTATCGGGGGGCTGCGTGCTGGTATGGGTTATTGTGGGGCCAAAGATGTGCCAACCCTCAAGGAGACCGGACGATTCATTAAAATCACTTCTTCTGGTATTCATGAGAGTCACCCTCACGATGTTACCATTACCAAAGAAGCACCGAATTATTCTCGCTAGTCAACTTAATATAGCTTAAAGCCTATAGATTCGGTCAGGAATTAGGATTACTCCTCTTCTTTGGGAACCTCGATGCCTAAGTCTTTGAGGACCGCCATAGTAAGGTCAAATCTATTGTCTATATACACCACGTTATTGTCGCGCAATAAAACTTGAGTATAACCGCCACTCTCTGCTACGCGCTCAAGTGATTGACCGACTTTATTGTAAAGAGGTTGCATATATTCTTCTTGTCTAAGGGCCAAGAGCTGATTCCCATTTTGTTGGTATTGACCCAGTTCATTTTGCATCCCAACTAGAGAATCTTCTTTAGATTTTTTTTGCATGAGCGTCATCAAAGATTCATTGTCTCGATAGTTTTGGAGCGCTTTTTCGTATTGAGCAAGTTTTTCTGAATAGCCGTTACTGAGTTCTGACTGATAGGCCTGCACCTGTTCTTGAACTCCGCTGAGTTCTGGCATTAGGCTCAAAATATAGTCGATATCAATGGTTCCTACCTTGCTGTCTTGGGCACTGACTGTGGTGCATACTAAAAGAAGACTGAAAATAAGCTGTTTCATGGTATAAGGTTTGTGCGGATGAAATTAAAATAAAAATTGATTGCGTTATTGCTTTTCTCCAAGAGATTGTGACCAAATTTGACCCCTGTGTGGTTTGAGTATCGGTCTGAGCTCCTGAACTGCGCTCCATGGCAAAACCATACTGACACTTGTTTTGTCGGGCATTTGCAATACTTCCAGGGCCAGGGGCGTTAACTCCTTTGCTGTAGCGAACTCATCGAGATGTATGCGATGATGCTCGGCAGTATGGAGACCATTAGGGCCAAAAAAGTCCCATAACATGGCCACAGGCGTATTTGGTTCTGGTTGATTCAAGTTTGTTATTGTTTTTGGATAAAAAGCAAGGCAAAGATAAGATTTTAATGACTGTGTTTGGGGATTTTTAAGACTTTGAAATGAGCGTTGAAAGACCTTGATTTCACGCTAAGAATTCTTAATTTTGCTCCACTTAAAAAAATGTAATTGATATGAAATACAGAGGACTAATCTTTGGGTTTTTATGTTTCTTGGGTATGGCCATTCAGGCACAAGAGGATAAAAAAACACTGGTGACCATAAACAAGCGCTCTTACAGCGTCGGTGAATTCAAACAGGTGTATTTTAAAAACTTGGACCTAGTCAAACAGCAAGAGGAGCGTACCCTTGAAGAATATCTCGATTTATTCATACAATACAAAAGAAAAGTCGAGGAGGCACGTGCTCAGGGCCTGGATAAAAAGCAAACTTATTTGAATGATTTTGCCAAATACCAAGAGCAATTGGCACGCAATTACGTTTACGAGGATAATGTAACGGCTAAAATGGTAGAACAGGCCTACAAAAGAAGTAAAGAATCCCTGAAGACCTCCCATATTTTAATTATGTGTAATTGGGATGCGCCCCCTCAGGATACACTTGTGGCGCTTAACAAGGCGAGAGAAATGCGGCAAATGGCTCTGAACTCACCCAATGAATTTAATGATATCGCCGCCAAGTATTCTGAAGAACCAAAGGCTGATGAAAGTCGTGGCTCCTTGGATTACTTTACGGTTTTTGAAATGGTTTATCCCTATGAAAGTGTTGCTTATAACTTAAAGGTTGGGGAAATATCAGATGTAGTGCGTACACAATTTGGCTATCATGTGGTAAAGTTAGAGGACCGGCGCCCAGTATTGCCCAAGAGAACAGTCTCACATATAATGATCGGGACCCGTTTTGATTCTTTGGATACAGCCAAGGAGCGCATTTTGGAAATCAAAGGCTTGTTAGACAAAGGCGTAGCTTTTGAGGATCTTGCCAAACAATATTCTGACGACAAGAATACCGGAATTAACGGAGGGTTAATGCGTCCGTTTACCAAAGGAGATTTAAAAGCCCCTCCATTCGAGGATGCGGCTTTTGCCTTAACTCAGAAGGGGGAAATCTCGGAGCCCGTGCAAACGCGATTTGGTTGGCACATTATTCGACTTGAGGACATGGGAAAATCACCCAATTTTGAAGAGGAGCAAGAGCGCCTGACCAAAATGGTTAAGCTAGGGGATCGCGCAAAAATCGTGACTACAGCGGTCACTCAAAAAATAAAAGAAGAGCTTGGATTCCGCGCTTATCCTTATAAATCATCATTTATGGCCAAACTTAACGACAGTGTATTTGATCGTAAATGGCGTTTTGAGCCCTT
>OMJU01000017.1 GCA_900299425.1 Candidatus Rokuibacteriota bacterium | reverse complement strand
CCCGGTTTTGGCGAGGTAAATGGATGGTGCATGGCATGATAGCGCTGGGTCTCTTCATCCCACTCAAGCAGTGGGAAATCCACCACCCAAAGTGGAGCAAACTCATCTGGTCGTCTTAGTCCTAATCTTTGGGCCAGCTCCATACGCAATGCGCTGAGCTGCGGGCGTACCTTGTCTTTGGGCCCGGACAATACACAAATTAAATCACCTGGCTTAGCGCCAGTGGCCTCCGCCCATTGAGCAAGATCCTCTTGGGTGTAGAATTTATCCACACTGGATTTGTAGCTGCCGTCTTCTGCCACACGACAATAGACCATGCCTAAGGCACCGATTTGAGGTCTTTTTACCCAATCGATCAGCTGATCAATTTCTTTGCGCGAATAGGCATTTCCTCCAGGAACTGCAATGCCCACCACAAGTTCAGCACTGTTAAATACCCCAAAATCACGTTGCTGTGTACAATGGTTTAAGTTGCCAAATTCCATCCCAAAACGAATGTCCGGCTTGTCATTACCATAGCGCTGCATGGCCTGGTCATATGTCATTCTCGGGAAATCACCAATCTCGACCCCCACTATTTCACTGAGCAAATGACGCGTTAGGCCTTCAAAGGCATTAAGCACGTCCTCTTGGGTGACAAAGGCCATCTCACAGTCAATCTGAGTAAATTCTGGCTGACGATCCGCACGCAGATCTTCATCTCTAAAACATTTTACAATTTGAAAGTAGCGGTCCATGCCCCCGACCATAAGCAGTTGCTTAAAGGTTTGTGGCGATTGGGGTAAGGCGTAAAATTGTCCGGGGTTCATACGGCTGGGTACGACAAAATCCCGCGCTCCCTCCGGCGTTGATTTGATTAAATACGGGGTCTCTACTTCGACAAAATTTTGGGCCGATAAGTAATTCCTTACAGCCATGCTCACTTTGTGTCGGAACATGAGGTTGTCACGCACTGGTTTGCGACGAATATCTAAATAACGGTATTTCATGCGCAAATCTTCACCACCGTCCGTTTGATCTTCTATAGTAAACGGAGGGGTTAAGGCGCTGTTGAGCAGGGTGAGTTCGCTGACCAAAATCTCTATATCCCCTGTGGCCATATTGGGGTTTTTGGACTCGCGTTCGATAACAGTTCCTTTGACCTGAATCACAAATTCACGCCCCAGTTTCTTGGCCAGCTCTATGGTTTTTGGGTCTGTACGCTCCGCATCAAAAATGAGTTGTGTAATGCCATAGCGATCTCTGAGATCAACCCATATCATAAATCCTTTATCCCTAATCTTTTGAATCCATCCTGAAAGGACAACTTCCTGACCTAATGCTTGCAGATTGAGAGCTCCGTTATTGTGCGTTCTGTACATAATTTGTTAATGAGCCACAAAGTTAATAAGAACCATGTGAATTGTTTTTGGTCCAAGGGACAAAATCATGCGGATTTTAATGCTGCTTTTTTTGCGGGGTGTTTGCCAATCCATGACAAGAGTTTTCCTTTAAATTGGTGTACCATTAAAAACAGTACAGGCACGATAATTAAGGTTAAAAAGGTTGCGACCAAAAGCCCGTAAATTACCGCCCAGGCTAATGGACCCCAGAAAATCACGTTATCCCCACCAAAATAAATCTTTGGATCAAAGGCGTTAAAAAGTGAGAAAAAGTCCATATTAAACCCTACTGCCAGTGGAATGAGCCCCAAAACGGTAGTGATGGCCGTCAAAAGCACAGGGCGCAGACGAGCCTTTCCCGCTTGAATGATCAATTGGTGAAAAACATCATCTGGAATCAATTGAGGATGCTCAATATTGTGCTTTTGTTGGTATCGATCGATCAGCAGTTGGGTATAATCTAACAGAACCACTCCATTGTTTACAACGATTCCAGCAAGTGAAATGATGCCCACCATGGTCATCATGATCACAAAGGAAGCTCCAGTGACAAGAATTCCTCCAAATACACCAATAAAGCTCAAAAAGATAGCCAGCATGATGATTGCTGGTTTAGAAATTGAGCTAAATTGGAAAATCAGCAAGAACATAATCAAACCAAGACCGGTAAAAAAGGCGCCCATCAAAAAGGCCATTTGCTTGTTTTGTTCTTCGATTTGACCGGTATAATCGATAGAAACTCCTTGGGGTAATTGCTGAAAATTATCCATGTGGCTTTGGATTTGACTCACGATAGCACCAGCATCAGTGAACCCTGGAGCCAAAGCAGAGTAAACCGTGACCACCCGTTTTCCATCGCGATGTTTGATCGCACTAAACGACGAGGTGTTGCGTCTTTGGGTTACTGCACTCAGGGGAATGTCTTTGAGTCGGCCTGTAGCCTGATCACGGAAGGTGATGTTCTGATCAAACAACGCGCTTTTTGTTTCTCTTTGTTGTTGCTCAAAACGTACATTTATGTCATAGTCCTCACCATCTTGTTTGTAAATCCCGGCTTTTTCTCCAAAAACAGCACGGCGCAACTGACGTCCTACCTGCCCTGCAGCAACACCAAGACCTCCAGCTTTTTCGCGGTCCACATAAATTTCCATGGCGGGCTTACCTTTATTGACATCAATTTTAAGCTCATCAATGCCCTGGATATT
>OMJU01000016.1 GCA_900299425.1 Candidatus Rokuibacteriota bacterium | reverse complement strand
GTAATTATTTTGACTGAGAATGTCGGCTGCCGAGGTGCCTAAAGGACGATTATTCTCTGCGTTTGGATCACTGGGTGTGGCAGAATCATCGCTGCTACAACCATGAATCATTACAGCCAAAAAAATGAATAGAGAAAAGGTCCCGAAATAGCGCATTGAATGTTTTTTGTTAACTTAGGCAAACTTAGTTTAATTGTTAAGATTAGAAAAATGCGGGCTTTTATTTTAACGCTATTTTTAGTGTGTCAATCTACCTTATGGGGACAAATTGATGATTTTCATCGTGAAATTATGGACATGATGACTTTCAAAGGAGAGGAGGTCACTGCCAGCTTGCGTTATCACGATGTATTTCCCAAGCTTCAGCGAAATTTTGCAAATAAGCAGATAGACCCTGAGGTTTGGCAGCAGCTGCGCGCCGATGAAAGTGAGCAGGTACGTGATTATATCCTTCAAGGTGCCTATGCCTATCGACAGTTTTTTAATCGAGATGAAGTAGCCGCCCTAAGTGCGTTTTATGCCAGTGACCCTGGGCAGACGTACATCATGGAACAAGATTTAAATGCTAAAGATCAAAAGGCAGTATCTCAATTTTTTAAATCACCGACTGGTCAAAAATTAGCCCAAAAAAGTGACTCCATTGCTCTTGAGCTGGACCAGATAAAAAAAGACTGGTCGGAGGCCTTATTCAAGAAAAAATTGCGCGAACTCATAAAAGGAGGCCATTTATAGAATTAATTGCCCCGTACTTTATTGCCGTCTAATGGCGATAATTAGCATTTATTTCAAGGCCTTAAAAGGCTTAAGTTGTGCAAGGAAGTCGTAATGCTCGCCCTTGGTGATTATTTCAAAGGACCATCCATTTGTTTGGGCTAAATCGGCGAAAAGATTTTGGTCGATAAATAGCCATGGAAACTTTTCACTGAGCTGTTTTTTATAACGCAATCTAAATTCTAGTGCGCCATAGTATCGATTTGCCGGAACCCAAATAGCACCATCAGGACCAGGGTCATACATGTACTTTAAATCACTTGAGTCAATCAAAACAATGCCATCAGGGCTTAAAAGGGTTTTGAGGTGGTCGAGATAAACAGCCACACTTTCGAGAGATTCGAAAATACCAGTTCCATTCATCAGCATGAGGATGGTGTCAAAATTCTTTTCGTTATAATCTAAAAGTGAGGCATGTGCCACTTGATTCACGCCGCGGGCCTTGGCCACACTGGTGGCTCCAAAAGATGAATCAATCGCCCACACATCACATTCCTGATTCTGGAGGTGTAGGCTATGGCTTCCCACGCCACAACCTACGTCCAAAATTTTGCCTTTGGCCATGGTTAATGCTTTACGTTCTAGCTGTGGCATTTGATCAAAATCTCGAAATAAATAATCCAAAGGATACTCGTCCCAGCGACTGATGTTAGTTTCGCTGTAGAGTTTAGCTGAGTCCTTTTCAAAATAAAATTGACAAAGCGCCTGACCAAATAGGTCTTTATTTACCTTCATTATTGCTTAGCTTTGTAGTCAATCTAAAGTTCATGGAGGATCGTATTAAGGCATTACCTGCTTTGGCCAAAGATAAGGAGAACGCACACAAGAAGTTCTTTAGTGTCCTTAAAAGAAAGCCGCCTAAACAGCTCGATCGTATCATGGAAGCGTTGCACGAGCGCGAATTTGAAAAAACGGATTGTCTCCAATGTGCCAATTGTTGTAAGACCACAGGGCCATTATTCACAGAAAAGGACATTGTTCGTATTGCAAAGCATCTTCGGTTAAAGCCTCAGGCATTTACGGATCAATACCTTCGAGTGGATGAAGATCGCGATTGGGTATTACAGGATTTACCTTGTATTTTTCTTGGGGCCGACAATCACTGTTCTATATACGAGGTCAGACCCAAAGCCTGTCGAGAGTTTCCGCATACGGATCGCAAAAAATTTCAACAAATCACTCATCTAACACTAAAGAATGTCGCTATATGTCCTGCGGCATTTAATATTGTGGAGGACTTGCGCAGTGCAATATATTCTGGCAGTTCTCGCTGAAACGCCCGGAACACTTACCAAAAAAATCATCAAATTACTGAATATCCAGGGGTATTATTTCAGTTCTGATTAAGGATAAAGCATCAATCCATCCCCTCCGGGTACAATAAATATTTGACCCTAATTTTCTTGAATGTATTTATGTCGTCGGCCCAGCGAGCGCGAATTTCATCAGCGGACATACCCGCAAGGATGTCTTTTTTTAATTGGTCTGTCCCTGCAAGCTTATCAAAAAAGTTATTAAAAAAACTTTTTGAAGTAGAGTCCCCCTTAGATGAAACTGCTCTGTAGGCATCAAGGAGCCATGTCAATTCCAGGTGATCGGGCACTTTAATGGCCCCTAAATCAAGTCCTTGACATAATTCATCTTTGAATTTTGGGGCTTGTGCCCCCTGTCTAGCGATTGGTCGAAAACGGTAAGGATAATTATCGGGATCTAAATCAGGGGAACCAAAAATCTCAAACGGACGATCTGTACCTCTTCCGGCACTCATGGATGTGCCTTCAAAAAAACATAGACTTGGATAAAGCGCGATGGCTTGGTCGCTTCGCAAGTTTGGCGAAGGTGGTATACTGAGCGAATAAGGGGTTTGATGGGCGTATTGGGCGACTGGTATTACAGTTAAATCGGTTTTAACGCTCTGATTTAACCATGATTCTCCATTGATCATTTGGGCATATTCCCCAATGGTCATGCCATAAACTACAGGGACTGGATGCATGCCCACAAAGCTTTTAAAGCCTTCTTTTAATAGGGGTCCGTCAATATAATGGCCGTTTGGATTGGGCCGGTCCAAAACAATAAGTGGGATATTGTGCTCAGCGCAAGCCTCCATGACATAATGCAGGGTGGAAATGTAGGTGTAGAATCGAGCGCCTACGTCCTGAATATCAAAAACCATCAGATTGATATCAGACAAATCTTCGGGTTGTGGTTTTTTACGGGCCCCATAAAGCGAAATGACTTCAAGCCCTGTTTTTTGATCGAGACCATTGGCAATAAGCGCTCCCGCGTCTGCTCTTCCTCTAAAACCATGTTCTGGAGCAAACACTTTTTGCAATTGAACTCCTCGTGAATGCAGCGTATCGACCAAATGTGTAAAATTGTTTTTATCCCCGGTCGTAACCCTAATCACCGAGGTTTGGTTTGCCACTAAGCCTACTTTTTTACCCTGCAGTAGTGGCAGGTATTTTTCCATATTTTGGGCTCCAGGTATGGGGGCCAATGAGGATTGATCGGTTTGCGCAATACATGAAAAAGGGAGTGTCAGACTAAGAGCAAGCACAATTTTTAACGTATTTTTGGAACATACATGCCAAATCATCACGCGTGAATTTTGAATGGTTTACAGTTCGTCGGATCCTTTCCTCAGAGAAACATAAAGGTAGTGTTTCGGCTCCGATTATTAAAATTGCCATAGCCGCCATAGCCGCGGGTATGACCATCATGATTTTGTCGGTGGCTACAGGGATTGGCCTTCAACAAAAGATCCGTCAAAAAGTTGAGTCGTTTAATGGTACAGTAACCCTAATTAATCTAGAGAACCAAGGGCAAATTGAGGACATCGTTCCTTGGGCTTGCACCCCAGAAACGCTAGGGCATTTGTCTGAGATTGAAGGGGTAGCTCATGTTCAAGCCACCGCCCATAAACCGGCGCTTATTCTCACCCAGAGTGATTTTGAAGGGATTGTGCTAAAAGGGGTGGGGCCGGAGTATGATTGGGATCGACTTTCTGAATTTTTAATTCAAGGTCGTTGGATTGATCCTAGCGGTGACTTGAACAATCAAATCGTTATTTCTAAATCTATTGCACAGCGTCTGTCCTTGACCCTCGACGCAAACCTGAACACCTATTTTTTGGACCAAGTCGCGTCCAATAAGGATGCCCTCAGCCCAAAAACCAGAGCAAGGGGTTTTAATGTTGTAGGTATTTACGACAGTGGATTTGATGATTTCGACAGCCAAATGGTTTTTGTTGATATCAGGCATATTCAAAGGCTTAATCGCTGGAGTAAGGATGAAATAGGTCGTTTAGAAGTCTTAGCAAAGGATAACTTCGATGTAGAATTGCTTACTCGAGAGTTATATGATTTAGCCCCAGTCACCGTCGATGCGGTAAGCATGTATGCCTCCTATTTTAATATTTTCGAGTGGCTTTCTTTATTTGATTTTAATATCTATTTGATCATCATCATTATGATTATCGTTGCCACCATTAATATGGTTACGGCATTAATTGTCTTGATTCTAGAACGCAGCAGAATGATCGGAATTTTTCAGGCCATGGGTGCGGGAAATTGGCGCATTCAAAAAATATTTTTACTGCAAGCCGCTTATATAGTGCTTTGGGGTCTATTTTGGGGTAATCTCTTCGGATTGACAATGGTTTGGGTTCAAGATACATGGCAATGGATACAATTAGATCCGCAAACCTATTACGTGCGCAGTGCTCCGGTGCACCTTCCACTGATTTCCTGGGCATTATTGAACTTAGGCACTTTTGTGTTATGTCTTTTGTTTTTATTGATTCCTTCTTACTTGGTGGCCAAAATAAGTCCCGTGCGCGCTTTGCGCTTTGATGGATAATATCAAAGGGGTTCCGTCTGTGTTTTGTACTTTTGTAGGAACGTTTTGAGCAATTAGTGCTGATGAATTACGCAAATAATATTTTGGAGACTATTGGCAATACGCCTTTGGTAAAAATCAACAAACTAACCGCCGATTTGCCTTGTTTGGTTTTGGCCAAATACGAAACTTTCAATCCAGGAAATTCAGTTAAAGACCGCATGGCGTTGAGGATGATTGAGGATGCAGAGGCCGATGGACGCTTGAAACCTGGAGGAACAATTGTTGAGGGGACCAGTGGGAATACTGGAATGGGATTGGCTTTGGCTGCCATTGTCAAAGGATACAAAATGATCTGTGTTACTACAGATAAACAAAGCAAGGAAAAGGTTGATATTTTAAGAGCTGTAGGGAGTGAAGTTTATGTTTGTCCTTCAGATGTTGCTCCTGAGGATCCTCGTTCTTATTACAGTACCGCAAAGCGTTTGGGAGCCGAAACCCCGAATGCATGGTATGTCAATCAATATGATAATCCCAGCAATGCCAAAGCCCATTACGAAAGCACGGGTCCGGAGATTTGGGAGCAAACACTAGGTAAAGTCACCCATTTTATAGTCGGCGTAGGAACAGGAGGTACCATCAGTGGCGTAGGGCGTTATCTCAAAGAGAAAAATCCCGACATTAAAGTTTGGGGGATAGATACCTATGGCAGCGTCTTTAAAAAGTATCACGAAACGGGAATTTTTGACCAGAATGAAATATATCCCTACGTGACAGAGGGAATAGGTGAAGACATACTCCCTGCCAATGTAGACTTTAGTATTCTTGATGGCTTCACAAAAGTAACGGACAAAGATGCCGCAGTTTATACCCAGAAGTTAGCTAAAGAGGAGGGCATGTTTGTAGGTAATTCTGCTGGGGCTGCCATTAAAGGATTGTTACAATTATCGGAGCATTTCACAAAGGATGACGTAGTTGTGGTACTTTTTCATGACCATGGTAGTCGTTATGTGGGTAAAATGTACAATCCTGAGTGGATGAAAAAAATGGGTTATATTGAATAGCATGATTATTCAAATAAAAAGAATCTTAAGTCAACTTAGACATTATCTAGAACGCCACGGGTTTTATGTAAGTACACGTTTGGCGGATCGCTTGGGTATGCGCGCAAAAACGGTCAGACTTTCGTTTATCTATGTGACCTTTGCTACACTGGGCATTGGATTTGCCCTTTATTTGATCTTCGCCTTTTGGATAAAGATTAAAGATCTTATCTTCACAAAAAGAAGTTCTGTCTTCGATTTATGAGACGGTTAAAAAATTCAAAAATACAGACCGCAGTCATTGGGTTTGTACTCATTTTCCTGGGTGGTATCCTGGGATTTAAGGCATTTTACGACTATACCTGGGTCGATGCTCTGTATATGACCGTAATCACCATTACTACGGTTGGATTTGGAGAAGTACATCCGATGAGTGCTTCGGAGAAAATTTATACCTCGGTCTTGATTGTATCGAGTATTTTTATTGTTGGATATGCCATCAAGGTGGTGTCAGAATATTTGTTGAGTCAAACCAATATCGGAAATTTAAGACTAAAGAAAGTGCAAGAAAAAATCGATAAACTAAACGGACACGTTATCGTTTGTGGGTATGGCCGAAACGGGATGCAGGCCACACATAAGCTCGAAGCCTACAATAAATCCTTTGTAGTAGTAGAGCATGATGAAGAAATAGTGCAACGTCTCTACGATCAAAATCGACTCGTTGTTTTTGGCAATGCGAATGACGATGAGGTTTTGATAAAAGCAGGGGTTGAACGCGCTTCTTCTTTAATCAGTGCCCTACCCAGTGATGCCGATAATTTGTTTATCGTGCTGTCCGCGCGGCAAATTAACAAAGACCTCAAAATCATCTCTCGCGCAACCGAGGAGACGTCTTACAAAAAACTCAAATTAGCAGGAGCAGACAATGTAATTTTACCGGATAAAATAGGAGGAGATCACATGGCCTCTTTGGTGGTCGTCCCAGACTTAGTGGAGTTTCTGGATAACTTAACAGTATCTGGTGATCAAGAAAGTTACTATGTGGAACAGGTGCCGTTTGATAAGGTGTGTCCTGATGGTCGTGCGCAACAAATACGGGAACTGGATTTTCGCAAAAAAACGGGTTGCTCCATCATTGGTTATAAGTCAAAATCTGGGGAGTATATCGTGAACCCAGAGGCGGATATGTTGCTCGAACCGGGCTCGAAACTCATATTGATTGGTCGACCTGATCAAATTGAAAACCTAAAGCAACACTACCGC
>OMJU01000015.1 GCA_900299425.1 Candidatus Rokuibacteriota bacterium | reverse complement strand
TTTTATCACGCATGAAGTTTCCTGTTCCATCATTGACATATAGTCGATCTAAATATCTCGGGTCGTTTTGAGGGAATTCGTTACCCCCGCTGACCACATAAAGGTCGAGATCCCCATCGCCATCGGCATCAAAAAATAGGGCGTCCACATCTTCACTTGCTTTGTCGGCTTCAAAAACATTGGATGTTTTTTGCCATCGGCCTCCAGATTTTTGAATCATAAGACGGCCACTTTCGTAAGCAGCGCCCCCGATGTAAATATCTTCCAGACCGTCATTGTTGACATCACCTAGGGTAACAGCAGGGCCTTGTTCGCTTAGTTTTTTATGCAATAACAGCTGACCTTTAAAGTCGATAAATGGATCTTCGGTGTGACTGAATTCCTCGTTGATCAGATTGTTTTGCTGAGTAAAATAAGTTGATTTTTTATCAGGTCCTTTTCCAGAGGCCTGAGCTAAATTTGAGTCTTTACGTACAGTCAATATCGAATCTACAGGTAAATCTGTCCATCGTTGACGGGTTTGATCAGGCCATGTAATTTCGAGTGCAACGGGTTTTAGATTCGCACCTAAACCAAAATGTAATTTGTGTTGTGATGAGGAATAAAAACCTCTTGTAGGCTGATAACTTTCATAAATTGATGTGCCGTTGTCGAGTATTAATTCGGCCTTACAACCATAGGCCAAGGGTAATGATTCATCATCAAATCTAAATGCGATCCAGTGATTGGCGTAATTTTCATCGCCCAAGTTTTTCATGATAAAAGGAGCGGTATTTACATTATTTACCACTAAATCTATGTATCCATCGTTATTTAGGTCTGAATAGGCCGAACCACTTGAGAAGGCTTCCGGCCCACTATTCCACTCGGAGCTTTTATCTTCAAACCTTAGTGCACCATTATTGCGAAATAAAAATGATTTAACTGGGTCACTAGGAATAAACTGAATCCATTCCAATAGGCTCAATTCTTTAGCAGCCATCCTGCGCTTTAAACCATCGAATTCGTACTGTCTATAATCGTTATTTGTGATATCGCGTACATATCCATTAGTAATATGAACATCTTTATTTCCGTCGTTGTCAAAATCTGCCAATAAGACGCTCCAACTCCATTCAGTTTGTGCAAGCAAATCCACATAGGATAAATCCGAAAATTTACCATTACCTCTATTAATCTGCATAGAGTTCATAGGGAATTGGGCTCCAAAACCATACTTAGTCATCACTTCAAATTTGTCGTAGTTCTGAGCCATGGACATCATCTTCCTGCGGAAGTTATTTTTTGGGGACATGTCCAAAGTGAACAAATCAAAGTCCCCGTCATTATTTACATCTGCATAATCTGAACCCATAGAAGAGAAGGAAGTATGAGAGAAATAATTTGTCCATTGATCAATAAAAGTGTGGTTTCCTTGGTTAATCAATAATTGGTCCGGACCGATGTAATCATTGCATATGTATAAATCAGGCAACTGGTCTTGGTTAAAATCGGCTACAACTGCACTATGGCTAAATGTATTGTTAAGTATCCCAGCTTTTTCGGATTGTTCAACAAATTTACCATTGACGTTTTCGTAATAACGATCCGATATATACTGATATTCCTTAGGTGTAGCTTGTTTGAGTTCCCCATTGACATCGCGCATTAAGTTAATGGCATTAGATTCTCTCCAATCATTAGGGTGGTTGATTAAGTATAGGTCTAAATCTCCATCAAGATCTGAATCGAGAAAATATCCCTGAGCTGAATAACTCTCATCGTCAATACCATATTCTTGACCAAATTCTGTAAAGGTCAAATCGCCGTTATTGATGTAAAGAACATTAGCACGCATTCTAGGTGATGCTAGAGCTGATCGGCAAACATAAATATCTAAGAAGCCGTCTTGGTTAATGTCAATCATTGACCCCCCGGTTTTAAAACCGCCCTCACCAGTTACTCCTGCTAAATCTGTGATATCTCGGAATTTAAAATTTCCTTGATTTAAATAGAGTTTATTTGACGCCGTATTGCCCGAGAAATATATATCGTCAAGCCCGTCATTATTAATATCTCCTATGGATACTCCACCCCCATTATACAGATTTTCGTACAACAGAATATTGAACTTTTCATTTTCTCCTATTTGATTAACGAAATCTACATTCGTTAGTTCTGGTCCTAAAAACTCAAAAAGGGGGCGTGGTACATCAGCTATGGAATTTTCCCTTTGATCATTACAGGCAATTAAGGTCAAAGCCAAGAAAACAAGAATGCGCGTATAATTTAGCATGAGTTAATTCATAAATTGATTCAAAATGAGTTGGCCGATATGGGCCCCTTGTTTGCCACCTTCTTCAACCCCTGGTTTATAGTGGATGCCCCCGTAAAAACGACTCAGATTGACCTGATAGGCAGCGTCCATAAATTTTTTAAAGCTGCGCTCTTCAAGGCCAAATCTCAGCTGGGTTGTGTCGTGAAAACCACTTTCTACACCATATAATCCGGTAAGAACCGTGGCAGCAGCTCCAGATATGGCACTATGGCCACTGGTGTATTC
>OMJU01000014.1 GCA_900299425.1 Candidatus Rokuibacteriota bacterium | reverse complement strand
GCAATGATCCTGATTTTAGAACACAATGGGGAAATGCAATTGCTGCTCAATCTAATTTAGTGGGCTACCCTGCCGGAACGGTGAATCGTCATCACTTTCCAGGGACTGCTCAGAACGGTGGAACAGGAACTGCCCAAAGTCGGGGATCTTGGACTGCCACCTCAAACCAAACCATGGCCACTTCCTCTTACTTGAACATGGCTGTCGAAGCTGAACTAGACATACAAACCAATGAAATGACTGTACATGTAGAGGCTTTTTACACCGGCAGTAGTCCTCAATCCACCAATAAACTAAATATTGCGCTTCTGCAAAACAATACACTAGGACCACAAACTGGAGGTAATGCTGGAAACCAGTACAATCACATGCATCGTCTGATTGACATGATCACTGGTCAGTGGGGTGATGATGTGTCGCCAACAACAGCAGGATCGTTCATTGATAGAACTTATAACTATACTGTACCGGCAGATCATAACGGTATTCCAATAGAAATACTTGATTTAGAATTGGTTGTGTTCATGACCGAAACAACTCAAGAAATCATTAGCGGTAACGGTACCACGCCGATGTATACTGGGATTACAGCACAAAATGATGCCGCAGTTGAATCAATCCCAAGTATTCCAGACCAGTGTGGATTCTTGGAGCCTGTATTTGAATTAAAAAATTATGGTAATGACCCGCTTACTTCTGTTGAAGTGAGCTACTCTGTAAATGGAGAGGCGGTACAAACCTACACTTGGACCGGGAATATCCCAGCCCTCTACTCAGAGCTAGTAACGCTTCCTGGTGTTGCCTTTAATGTTCAAGCCACCAACAGTGTTGAGATAAGTTTAGAGGCTGATGAAGAGAACAACAACAATACCCTGACTCAGTCCTTTAACCAATTGACCTTTGAAAATACGAATACCGTCAATTTAATCCTCAACACCGATGCCCAAGGTCAAGAATGTACCTGGGAAATCTTAAATGGTGTCGGAGATATCGTTGCACAAGGTGGCCCATATAGTGGAGCGACTAACGTTACTCAATCCTTTAATTTGCCAGGAGATTGTTATAAATTTAACCTTAGAGATGCTGGCGGTAATGGTGGCGAATCTGTTGTGCTTTATGACAGTGCCAACAATGTAATTTTCAATTCTAGTGGAGATTATGGTTCTGGCGCTGCAATACCGTTCCAAACAGAATTAATTTTAGGGGCTGATGATGAGTTCTTAAGTCAATTGAGCATTTATCCTAATCCTACTAATAGCAGAGTACACGTTTTGAATGCTCAAAATACCGAGCTCACTGTTTATGATGTCTTAGGAAAAGTCCTGATGACGCGCAAACTTAACACCACTAGTGAAATCGTTGATCTGAGTCAATTGCTCAGTGGGACCTATTTCGTAGCTCTAGATCAAAATGGTCAGCGACGTGTTGAAAAAATCGTAAAAATCTAACTGAACTATAATCAAATTAACATTTTAAGAATGAATGCAAAATCAATTTTGTTCTTTTTGCTTTGGGCCCCCATTGTTGGGGCTCAAACTATTGTGAGCACCACTCCGGAGAACGCAAAAGTCATTTTAGAAGAATTTACCGGAATTTATTGTGTGTACTGTCCTCAGGGTCATGCAATTGCACAGAATATTCAGAATCAAAACCCAGGTAATGTCTTTTTAATCAATATACATACGGGTAGTTACGCAAACCCCTCTGGCAATGATCCTGATTTTAGAACACAATGGGGAAATGCAATTGCTGCTCAATCTAATTTAGTGGGCTACCCTGCAGGAACAGTGAATCGTCATCACTTTCCAGGGACTGCTCAGAACGGTGGAACAGGAACCGCCCAAAGTCGGGGAACTTGGGCATCAACCGCTAATCAAACATTAGCCAATGCCTCATATTTAAATATGGCTACCGAGGCCTCAGTTGATGTCAGCACTGGTGAAATGACCATTTTAGTAGAAGCCTATTACACGGGGTCAAGTCCTGAGCCTTCAAACTTCTTGAATGTGGCCTTACTACAGAATAACACCCTTGGGCCACAAACGGGAGGAAATGCGGGAAATGAATACAACCACATGCATCGTTTGGTTGATTTAATCACTGGCCAGTGGGGTGTTGAGGTCACGCAGACATCTGCAGGTGATTTTACAGCACAAACTTTCACTTATCAAATTCCTCCGGATTACAATGGTATCCCTGTAGAGTACGGCGATTTGGAAGTCGTTGTGTTTATGACAGAAACCACTCAAGAAATCATTAGTGGAAATGGTGCTTATCCAACATTTACCGGATTGGTGCATCAAAATGATGTTTTTGTTCGTGGCATAGATGAGATCTCAGAGCAGTGTTTTGGAGAAATTGCCCCGGTAGTGAATATTCAGAATGTCGGAATAAATACACTGACTTCATTGGATTTGGTTTATTCTATAAACGATTTGACCTACGAATACACTTGGACAGGTAGTTTGGCATCTCTAGAATCAGCCGATGTTGAATTACCGATGACCCCATTTGTTTTCAATGGTACCAACACGGTAACCGTTACTGCCGCTGATGATGAGAACAACAGCAACAATACCCAAACTACCACTTTTGCTGATGCACAAGAATATTCTGGCGATCTTACACTGACCATTACTACAGATGGTTGGGGTAGTGAAGTCACTTGGGATGTAAGAGACTACTCTGGCACTTTGGTTGCTAATGGTGGGCCTTATGGAAATAACACGACCTATACTGAAACAATCAGCTTACCGTCTGAAAGCTGCTACACCTTCAATATGTACGACTCCTATGGTGATGGATTACTTTCAGGTGGTGTTTCTTTAGTGGATGATCAAGGAACTGTGATCTGGCAATCTAATGGAGACTACGGTTCTGGTGCAAGTAAAACTTTTGGCTATCAAGTGGTGACACTAGGAACAACTGATGTTCAGACCATTGGTGCCGTAATTTATCCTAATCCAGCACAAAATACAGTGCAAATTATGGGAGCTGAGCAGGCCTCTATTGCAGTTTATGATGTTCTAGGACGCATTGTATGGAGTCAAGCTAAGGGAGACAATCAAGTTCAAATGGATGTGAGTAGCCTTAGCCCCGGTACATATTTTGTGCGCCTTTCAAAAGGAAATCAAACACAAACTGAAAAGCTGGTTATCTCTCGATAAGGCAAATTAACTGCGATCATGAAATTTTTCACATTACCAGTTTGGTTCATTGCACTTGGTGCAATGGGCCAAACTATTGTTAGCACCACACCCGAGAACGCAAAAGTAATCCTCGAGGAGTTTACAGGAATTTATTGTACGTATTGCCCGGAGGGTCATGTTATTGCAGAAGCCATACAAGCACAAAATCCTGATGATGTGTTCATTATCAATATCCATGCTGGAAGTTTTGCTTCGCCTTTGCCAGGCGATCCTGATTTTCGCACCCCATGGGGAACGGCACTAGTGCAACAATCTGAACTTATTGGTTACCCTGCCGGAACAGTGAATAGACTATTTTTTCAGGGACTATCACAAAACGGAGCAACTGGTCGTGCCATGAACCGTGAACACTGGGAAAGTACAACCAATCAAACCTTGGCAACAAATTCCTATGTAAACTTAGGCGTTGAATCGACTTTAAATGCTTCTACGGGTGAATTAGAAATACACGTTGAAGCCTATTACACCGGTTCCAGTCCTGTAGGACAAAACTATCTAAATGTAGCCCTATTGCAGAACAACACCATAGGGCCACAAACTGGCGGGGGTCAAGGCAATAATTATGTACACAAGCATCGATTGGTTGACCTAATTACGGGTCAATTTGGTGAAGAAATCACCACTACATCTGCCGGCTCATTTATCGATAGAACCTATAACTACAGTGTTCCTCCGGATTATAATGGCGTTCCGACTCAGTTAGCCGATCTAGAAGTCGTTGTGTTCATGGCCGAAAGTAGTCAAGACATTATTAGCGGAAATGCCAGTACACCTGATTTAGTAGTAAGTTTTCAAAACGACCTCTCTGTAGGTGCCATCTCCCCTATAGGAGAGGTGTGTTACGGAGTTTTGGGTCCAGAAATTTTATTGCAAAATGTGGGAGCGCAGACTGCCACCTCAGCAGAGATTTCCTATGAAATCAATGGCGCTAATTACAGTTATTCTTGGAGTGGCAATTTACCTTCATTGGAGCAAACCTTTGTGAGTTTACCCGCTCAAGAATTTCCCTTCAATGGTACTAATGTTGTGGCCGTTACCCTCGGAAACGATGATTTTAACGGAAACAACGACCGCGAACTTGAATTTTTTGAAGCACAAGAATATGAAGGAAACTTGTATTTAGCTATCGATACTGATGGTTACGGAAATGAATTTACCTGGGAAATGCTGGATTACAATGGTTCCGTTTATGCCAGCGGAGGTCCTTATGGTGCCTTTGAAACCATCACACAAGTAATTACCATGAACGAGGAAAGTTGTTACACATTCTCAATTTATGATACAGCAGGAAATGGGGGTACAGAGGTGCTTTTACGCGATGCCGCATTTAATCAAATACTGGTAACTGATGGAGAATTTGGCGCCACTATGCAGCGCACTTTTGGCTATAAAGTGGAAACCATACTTGCGCAAGAGGACAACACTTTTGGCCAGGAGATTGCCCTTTGGCCTAATCCAACAAGAGGAAAAGTGCAACTTACTGGTATCACCCAAAATACGACTTTCACCCTCTCTAATGTATTAGGGCAGCAGGTACTCAAGGGCAGCTTAAATTCTGAACAAAATACTTTAGATCTTTCTGGAATGAGTCCAGGAGTTTATTTTATGCAATTAACTCAGAATGATCGCTCTTGTGTAAAAAAGGTCATAGTCGACTGAACGCACAGAAACTAATTGCCTTGTGCAGAAACTAATTGCTGTACATAAGCAAAACGCGAAACACACAAAAAATCCCGGCCTTCGGCCGGGATTTTTTTATCCTAATTGTACCCTAATTTAACAACTGTAGACAAAATATCGATCATAGTGGCAGATGAACCACCACTTTGGTCTCAAAGAAATCCTCCGCATAATAATCCGCCAATGGATAAATAGAGGCTTTTTTATAACCACGTAATTCATCCTTGAGTTCGCCCCCTTTCAGAGCAAGTATCCCGTTGGGTAAATCATGCAAAGATTCAAGGCCTATCTTTTGTTGGGTCCAAGTGACCAGCCCCTGCATCCGCGTAACG
>OMJU01000013.1 GCA_900299425.1 Candidatus Rokuibacteriota bacterium | reverse complement strand
CAGCTCCGGGCTCTGCTGTGTGGTTTGTCGTCTTTGGCCTTCAAAAGTATCGCCCAGTAAATCGCAGTTATGCACGCTACTGCCCACCACTATAGATTTAAGGGCACCTGCCGGGGTACTGACAAAATCGACCAGATCTCCACTGTAAGCAGGGGTTCGGCAAAAAGCCTGAGTGTATTGATCGGGGTCCAGGGGCGTGTATTGTTTACGGTCGATCCAGCCGGTATAATCATCTGCGCTACACCGAATTTTGATCCATTTTTTGCGCTGATCGATGATTTTAAAGATTTCGCCATAGAGCAATTGAGACACGAGTTCGCTGGTGTCCTCAGGATTGGCCCGCATGGGCACGATACTCAAATGGCAAATTCCGTAATTCATGGTTTATTGTAAACCTCAGTGGGTGTTTTTTATATGTTATACTCGCTCGATGATCATGGCCGAGGCACCACCACCGCCATTACAAATACCCACAGCGCCGTAGCGCCCATTATTTTGATCCAAAACGCCCATCAGGGTGATTAAAATACGCACGCCGCTGCAGCCCAGTGGATGACCTAAAGATACGGCGCCGCCATTGACGTTTACTTGTTCTGCGGATAAGCCCAAAATTTTCATATTGGCCAGACCTACTACAGAAAAGGCTTCGTTTAGTTCAAAATAATCGATATCCGAAAGGCTCAGTCCTGCTTTATCCAAGGCCTTAGGCAAAGCCTTTGCAGGGGCTGTGGTGAACCACTCTGGGGCTTGTGCCGCATCGGCTTGACTGACAATGCGCGCTAAAGGTTTAAGGCCCAATTCTTGTGCTTTTTCCTCGCTCATGAGTACCACGGCGCCCGCGCCATCATTAATGGTCGAGGCGTTTGCCGCGGTTACAGTACCGTCTTTGACAAAGGCAGGACGCAGGCTCGGTATTTTGTCCAAGTAAACGTTTTTAAACTCTTCGTCTTGGCTGATTACAACAGGCTCCCCGCGTCTTTGCGGGACTGAAACAGGAACCACTTCATCGTCGAACTTGCCCTCGGCCCAGGCTTTGGCTGAGCGCTCGTAAGAAGTAATAGCAAAAGCGTCTTGATCTTCTCTAGAGCAGCCGTACTCTGTCGCGCATTGCTCGGCAAAAACACCCATGGCCTCTTGGGCATAAACATCCACAAGACCGTCTTTTTGGAGGCCATCGACCAGGGTCGCGGGGCCAAACTTTTGACCTTGCCTCATGGCGACATAATGCGGAATATTGCTCATGCTTTCCATACCGCCCGCCACGACGATTTCAGCATCGCCCATAGCAATGGCTTGAGCGCCTTGCATCACGGCTTTTAGCCCGGAAGCACAGACTTTATTTACGGTAGTACAAGGTACGCTATCTGGAATTCCTGCGCCCATAGCCGCCTGACGGGCAGGGGCTTGACCAGCACCAGCTTGAACGACTTGACCCATCAGGACTTCTGAAACCATAGCGGGGTCAAGCTTAATTTTATCTAAAGCGCCTTTGATCGCAATAGCCCCTAACTGCGGGGCTGAAAGTGAGGAAAGCCCTCCTAAAAAGCTGCCGATGGGGGTGCGGGCACGCGAGACGATAACGATGTTTTTACTCATGAAATTAGGTTATGATTTGGGCTAAATTAAGCATTATAAATGAATTCTTTTGGGCGTTTTATAAAGGCTTGTGATAAGTTATAACGAATTGTTACCTTTACTTTTTAAGCCCGAATTAATGGATCGTTTTTTGTCTTTGCTTTCGCGTAACCAGTCTAATGCTTACAAGTTATTTTTGATGGTGGGCTCCATCGTGCTTGTGATCTACATGCTGCCCAAAGGAGGACAGTTTAAATACCAGTTTCAAAAAGGCAAACCCTGGCAATACGAGAACCTGTATGCGCCCTTTAATTTTACCATAAAAAAGGATAATAAGGCCCTAGAAGAAGAGCGCGAGGCGATTAAGCGCAATGCCGTGCCGTTTTTTGATCTAGATCCGGACATTCCACTTGTGGCCCTTCAGGAGTTTAGTGTGCTGCTGGATTTGAGCTATCAGGACAGCGCATGGACCACACCAAAGAATAAGGTAAAGCAAATCGGACTGAATCTGGTCAATAAACTTTATAAAAACGGAGTGCTAGGGGGCAGTGGTGATGATTATTTGCCTGAGCAACTGGTGAACCTCAGAGTAGACAATCAGGTGCGGCAGACCGTATTTTCAAGGGTGGTAGAGCGCGAAGAGCTCGAAGAATTATCCCAAAGAGAAACCGATCAGATCCCCGAACTGGCTGAGATTTTTACGCAGATCATTGCTACTGTGGTTAAGCCCAATCTGACTTTTAACGCCACAC
This sequence comes from Candidatus Rokuibacteriota bacterium, assembly GCA_900299425.1. Classification (GTDB taxonomy): domain Bacteria; phylum Bacteroidota; class Bacteroidia; order Flavobacteriales; family Flavobacteriaceae; genus BACL21. Next base: position 2,093 of record OMJU01000013.1, on the reverse strand, counting down.
TGACCGAGGCTTCTGTGCAGGAGCTGCTCGCGGATATCAACCCTAATATTGGGGTGGTGGAGAAGGGGGCGCGTATTATAGCCAAAGGAGAAGTGGTCGAAGGCCAGAAGTATGAAAAACTCAATTCGCTACGCGATCAGTTCCAAAGCCAAGTCTGGAGCCAAAGCAATTACAACTGGCTGGTTTTTGGGTATACCATGCTGGTGTCGCTGGTATTTGTGATGTTGTTTTTGTTTTTGCGCAAGTATCGCCCAGAGATTTACGAGCACAATACCAAGGTCAGTTTTATTTTCATCAATATGCTGCTGATGATTTTTGTAACCACCCTGGTGATCAAACTCGATGCAGCTTATGTTTATCTGATTCCTTTATGTGTTTTGCCCATAGTGCTCAAGAGCTTTTTTGACGCGCGTTTGGGGCTTTTTGCGCATGTGCTCACCCTACTACTATTAGGCTTTGTGGTGCCCAATAGTTTTGAGTTTATGTTTTTACAGATCATCGCAGGGATTGTAACCATACTCACGGTCTCGGAACTCTCTAAAAGGGCTAATTTGTTTATCTCAGTGGGGCAGATTACAGGGGTTTATATCCTGGGTTATTTGGCCTTTTTTATCGTGCAAGAGGGGAGTCTCGAGCGCATTGCTCTAGAGAACTTCGCTTATTTTGTGATTTGTGGGCTGATTACCCTGTTTGCCTTTCCACTGATTTACGCCTATGAGCGGATCTTTGGATTGGTCTCTGAGGTATCGCTGCTCGAGCTGAGCAATACCAATACACCGCTTCTGAAAGAACTCTCTAATAAGGCCCCGGGGACCTTTCACCACTCGCTCAATGTGGCTAATCTCGCCGAGGCGGCTGCCCAAGAAATCGGGGCCGACAGTATGCTGGTGCGTGTGGGTGCACTGTATCACGATATCGGTAAAATGAACAACCCCACAAACTTTACCGAGAATCAGGTGAATTCGATCAACACCCTAAACGATTTAGAGCCTAAAGAGAGCGCCAAAATCATTATTGGGCATGTTATTAAGGGTATTGAGCTGGCGCGCAAATACAAGCTTCCTGAGCGCATTATCGACTTTATCCGTACCCACCACGGGACTAATCTGGTGTATTTCTTTTACAAAAAGGAACTGGATGAGCAGGGGAGCGCCCTGGAGCAAGATTTTAGATATCCAGGACCAAAGCCTTTTTCTAAAGAGACAGCCATACTGATGATGGCCGACAGCGTGGAGGCGGCCAGTAAAAGCCTGAAAGACCCGACTTCTGCTAAGATTAATGAATTTGTAGAGACCATTGTGGACATGCATATGGAGCAGGGACAGTTTGACAATGCAAACATTACCTTTAAGGAAATAGGGCAGATCAAAAAGGTCCTTAAGAAGAAGCTAAATAATATGTATCATCTGCGTGTGGCGTATCCGGAGTAAATCCTGCAATTAATGTGAAAAAACGCCTGTAAATTTTTGGGTTATTAAGTATAAAAAAATACATTTGCATCCGCATTGAAAAATGCATGTTCTTTAAACATAGACAGGAGAGGTGCCAGAGTGGTAATGGAGCAGATTGCTAATCTGTCAACGGGAAACCGTTGCCAGGGTTCGAATCCCTGTCTCTCCGCAATGTAACTGTAAAATTACAGCATAATTTTACGGGGTGTAGCGTAGCCCGGTTATCGCGCCTGCTTTGGGAGCAGGAGGTCGCAGGTTCGAATCCTGCCACCCCGACTTAAAATCAAGCTCTGTGGATTTAAGAATTTAGTTCTTAAATGCATGGGGCTTTTTTTATTCCCCATACCGTTTAGTTTTTATTTTGGTGGTAAAAAACGCGCAAATAAGCAAATAGAGCAGAGGAGTAACCCCAGTGGCAAACCACTACCAAAAGGGGCGTATAAACCCTGGAGTGAGGCCGATGACCGCGAACTTTTGGCTCTTTTCAGGCAGGGCAGTACGGTAACCGAACTCAGTGAACGATTCCAGCGCACCCAAGGCGCCATTAAGTCCCGGATCAATAAACTGATGATGGAGGAGTAGTTGGGGGAGTTAAAAAGAATTCATGCCATGATGATAATTATACCAAAACTTGAGTTCAAT
>OMJU01000012.1 GCA_900299425.1 Candidatus Rokuibacteriota bacterium | reverse complement strand
CCCGCCACTTTGGCGGGTTTTTTTAATGAAATTTATTGAGACAATTCCGCAAATTAGTGGTCCATGTAACACAGGATTTAAGGCGCAATGGTCAATATGTCGCGCATTAGATCACAATAGTCAATGTAACGCCCATCAGGGTGCTATAGTCAAGGTGCCGCGCATCATGCCTGAGTGTCCTGGAAAACTACAAATGAAATCATAAACCCCTGGCTCTGGCGCATCAAAGGTGATGACATCGGTCTGACCTCCGCCAAGCATTTTTGTGTGCGCAATAACCTGTGCGCCATCATTGGGGATCCAATCGGCAGCGGCCCCTGCAGAGGCGGCTTCGTTTGCAAAACCAGTAATGTTTGTTCCAGGTTTTAGCAAAACAAAATTATGGCCCATAACGCGTTTGTCTAATTGACCAACATGTCGGAAAGTCAAGGTGATTTTTTCTCCTGCCTTAGCCATAAGTTCGTTTTTGTCATACTGCATCATGTCGTTGCCGCTGAGCGCTAATGCGGTGCCCGATGATGCTACGATCTCTGTGGTGTTCTGCCCAATTTTGAGGCTTGATTTTTCTTCTTTTTTTGTTTCTCCGCAGCTGCTTAGAATCAGTGCGAGGGCGGTGGCCATTAGATATGTTCTCATTTTATGATTTGGATTAGACTGGTTTGGTGGTAAAAAATTCGCTTACTCTAGTTTCGTTATAATAAGGACCTGAAGGCTCATAAAAGCCTACATGTCCACCATATTTTGGGGCCTCAAGATAAATGTTTTTTGAGCTTTGCGCAAGACCGACCGGCAGACAAGCCTCAGAGAGAAAAGAATCGTTTAAGGCATTGAGGATCAGTACCGGCTGTTCGATAGTTTCAAGAGTGTTGATGGGACTGTTTTTTTGATAATAGTCCTCGGCGTTTAAATAGCCGTGTACCGGAGCGGTGTACAGATTGTCAAAATCCTTTAAGGAGGTCATGGCGCGTGGGGCATCTATGGATAAATCCTGAGGAAAGGCTCTTTGTTTTTGTCGGTATTTTTCTTTTAGCGTAGACAAAAAGACCCATTGATAAGCCCGATTGTCCCACTTAGAGAGTCGTTCTATCGATGCGCTTAAATCCAGTGGCGTAGATACGACTGCCGCGCGGAGTATCTGCAAGTAATCCCCCTTTTTTGCCCCAAGATAATTCAGCAATAGACTTCCGCCCAAGCTAAACCCTACAGCATAAATTCTGCTGTATTGGTTTAATTTTGTCACATGGTGTACCACCTGATCTAAATCCTCTATTTTTCCTGCGTTATAACTTTGCAGTCTGAGGTTATCGGTCCCGGAACAGCCGCGAAAATTCATCGCACAAATATCAAAACCGCTGTTCAAGAGGGTTGATGCTTGTCCGCGTATATAAGAGCGCTGTGCATTACCTTCCAGCCCGTGCAGTAGGATCACTACAGATTTGGTACCAGGGCCTACGTTAGTTTTGGTCATGGCCCAATCCAAGTCTAAAAAATCCCCATCATTCATTGTGATGCGCTCTCTTTGAAATTCAATAACGGGCCCCTGCCTTACTTTGGCCGAGTAAATGGTCGAAAAATGGCCGTTTTTGAACCATCCTTTGGGATTATATTGCGCGTTTATTAGGGGCATGCAAGTTTATTAACGCTGGCAAATTTAGATAATTATCCTGCAAATCAGTCTTCTATAGTTCTAGGTTTTGGGGACTTGCGTTTTTGACTGCTCAGATAAACTCCGATAAAGATCATCAGGGCCGTCACTACACGTAGTGGGGTCAACTGATCCGCCCCGACCCAAAGTGCCACGACTGTGGCGACCACTGGTTGTAGGTATATAAAAGCGCCTATGGTTGCTGGACTTAGATGTTTTAGCGCGTAGATGTTAAACAAATAGGTCATCACAGTGGTCCCTAGAACCACAAAAGCTAACTGTCCTATGACCATTAGACTCAGACTGGTCCAAGCCACCTGAACAAATTCCTGATAACCTAAAGGAAGATTAATCAGGACCGCAACACTAAAAAAATAACGCATCAAGGTAAGCACATGATATTTGGTGGTCAAGGGTTTAACGATGATTAAATAAATAGAATAGGACAAAGCATTGAGGACAAAATAAAAATTCCCTAGCGGAATATTTGGCGCGTTTAATTGCCGCGGGACCTCGAGAAGAATAAGTCCTAGGGCGCCAGCCAAACCAAGAAATATTCCCAAGGTTTTTTGCCAAGCAAAACGCTCTTTTAAAAACAGACGTCCCAACACCAGTAAAATAACTGGAACAATAGTAATTACAACAGATGAGTTGATGGGGGTAGATAAGGCTAATCCTTTAAAAAATGAAGTCATATTGAGTGACATACCAAAAAAAGCGCACAATAAAAGCAGCCCCCAATCCTTGCGCTCCAGACGTTCTTTAGGCCCTAATAAAGACAACACCCAAAAGGCAACGGCTGCCCCAACCACTCTGAGCAAGATAAAGCCATGAGGCTCAATAACCTCTGGCATTAGGCCTTTGGCAATGGTGTGGTTTATACCATAAATCACCCCGGCTGCTGTCGCAGCCATCAGGGCCAAAGTTCTATGAGACACCGGCGATTTAGTCACTGGAATGAATGGCCTTAAATGCTTCCTCAATTGTGGCTTTGGCAGAGCCGATAAAGATGTGATCGTCCCAAATCAAAACAGGCCTTTTCAAAAAAGTATAATGCTCCAATAGTAGACTTTTATAGCGCCCCTCGTCTAAGTCCTCGGCGCCGAGTTGCCGCTCATGAAAGAGCTTTGCTCTGCGACTGAACAATGCTTCAAAGCTACCTGAACGTTGATGCATTAGGTCTAGATCTTCTAGAGTGAGCGGGTTTCTTTTAACGTCCTGCATTTTGAAGTCACGGGGGAGGTTCCATTGATTGAGTATTTTTTTGCAGGTACTACAACTGCTTAAGTAATATAGTTTTTTCATGACATTCAGTTTTTTT
>OMJU01000011.1 GCA_900299425.1 Candidatus Rokuibacteriota bacterium | reverse complement strand
CGTTTTGGCCGAGGTGGGCATCATCGCCCATTTAATGATGCGGGCTTTGCGGGCATTCGCATTATGGAGGCTCATGAGAATTACGACCAGCAACATCAGGATTTACGAATTGAAAATGGCATAAACTACGGGGATCGCCTCGAGCATGTCGACATGGGTTATGTTAAAAAGCTCACGGCAGTTAATGCCATTAATTTGGCACAACTTGCCGATGCGCCTTCGGCACCACAAACTGTGGCGATTTCGGGTATGGTTGCCCCTTCTACTCAACTTTCTTGGACTGCGGTTGATGACGCTGTAGCATATCGCGTTTATTGGCGGGACACAACACAGCCTCATTGGCAATACAGCAGAATTGTCTCAAAGGGTACAGAGCTCACTTTAGAGGGCATCGTTATTGACAACTTTTTATTTGGTGTCGCCTCAGTAGGTCCCAATGGGCATGAAAGCCTGATTCAGTTTCCAAATAAAGTCAATCGTTGAGGATCTGATTAATTACTTTTTTATCAAGCCTATGGTATCTTTCTTTAAACGTGATTGGGTCTTTTTATTAACGATTTTACCATGGATAATGGGGGCACAATCCTTCACCCGTCATGACAGTCTGCGCGGCTCCATTACTCCAGAGCGTCAATGGTGGGATTTGCAACACTACACTTTAGATGTCGCTTTATCCATAGAGCAAAAAAGTATCTTCGGCAGCAATACAATTCGTTATAGAGTTAATGCGGAACAGCCTCAGGGGCGTAACTCGGCTTTAATTTTCCAAGACGGGCTGCGCATGCAAATCGACCTTCAAGCGCCGATGAACATAGATTCCGTCAAACAGGATGGGCAGCTTTTATCGTTCTCAAAAGATGGCGCAGCACATTTTGTTAAACTTATAAAGCCCCATAAAGTCAATCAAGAAGACAGCTTGATTTGTTATTTTTCGGGGACACCCATTGAGGCTAAAAATCCACCTTGGGATGGCGGCTTTACTTGGGAAACTGACGAGCTGGGCAGAGCGTTTATTGCCAATGCCAATCAAGGTATAGGGGCCAGTGTTTGGTGGCCCAACAAAGATCACCCCAGTGATGAACCTGATCGTGGCATTGATTTAAAAATCACATTACCCAAACCACTTGTGGCCGTGGGCAACGGTCGCCTGGTCGGTATCACAGATTTATCTCAAGACTTACATCGTTACCACTGGCGCGTGATATCACCGATAAACAACTATGGCGTTAACATTAATGTCGGGCATTACAACAAATTTTCCGAACAATATCCAGGTCTGGGGGGTAATTTAGATTGCAGCTACTGGGTCTTAGATTATAATTTAGAACAGGCTAAAGCACAGTTTGCTCAGGTTTCTATGATGCTCGAGGCTTTTGAATATTGGTTTGGGCCCTACCCTTTTTACGAAGATGGCTATCAACTAGTAGAGGTTCCGTATTTGGGTATGGAGCACCAAAGTAGTGTTACTTATGGCAATGGTTATCGCAATGGTTATCGCGGAACAGACCTCAGTGGCTCTGGTTGGGGCATGACCTTTGACTTTATCATAATACACGAATCAGGACACGAGTGGTTCGCTAACAACATCACTAACAAAGATGTCGCCGATATGTGGATTCATGAGGGCTTTACGGCTTATAGTGAAAACCTGTTTCTGAACTATTTTCATGGCACTGAGGCCTCTAGCGCCTATGTGCTCGGCACTAAAAAGAGAATCATGAACGACCGCCCAATCGTAGGGCCATACGGGGTTAATAAGGAAGGCAGTAGTGATATGTATTACAAAGGTGCCAATATTTTACACACCTTAAGACAACTCATCGAAAATGACCAGCAATGGCGGCAAATCCTCATAGGACTCAATAGCGAATTTCGTCATAAAACAGTAACTACTGATCAAATAGAGCATTATATTTCAAAGGCCACGGGCATCGACTTAACGGAATTTTGGGAGCAGTACTTGCGCAGGGCTAATATCCCAGTATTTGATTATCTCATCGACCAAAACACCCTCAAGTACAGATATCTTGATGTAGTCGATGGATTTGATATGCCATTAAAAGTTAACATCAACGATGAAACCCTTTGGCTTTATCCAAATAAAACTTGGCAAAGCCTCACAGCCGCTCAACCCTTAAAGACCTTCGCAATTGATCCGAATTTCTTAGTCACTACGAGAATTGAGACTCAAGATTAATATGATAATTTAATACGCTCAGCTGGGCGTTCCAGTATTTTTTAAAGCCCCTAGTTCAATATATTTTACTAACTTTCTGTGCTTTAATTTTCACTCAAAAATCATGCGTAACCTCCTTCTTTTCGCATTGTTTGCAGGTCTCTTTTTGACCTCTGCTCAAATCAATTCACAAGTCATTGATTCTGATATTTTTAAAGAATTAAAACCTCGGGAAATTGGGCCTGGCGGGATGTCGGGAAGAGTTTCAGCTATCGATGTGGTGGCCAGTCACCCTGATGTCATTTATGCTGGCACAGCCTCAGGTGGCGTGTGGAAAACTACTGGGGGTGGACAAACGTGGATGCCTATTTTTGAAAATGAAGCCACCGCTTCAATCGGGGCTTTAACTATCGATCAAAGT
>OMJU01000010.1 GCA_900299425.1 Candidatus Rokuibacteriota bacterium | reverse complement strand
AGAGAAGATGTGCCCGCTCAACGCGTTTATCTGCGTAGGCTCGCTAACAATGGCATCGGTCAGGAGTATCTGCTTTATGACTTTAGCTTGCAGGAAGGGGATTCCTTTGAAATGCGCAACCCCATAACTCCGTTTCCTGAAAACGCGGGTAGTTTTATCGTAGACAGTATTGTAGCGCGGGTCCTAGAAGATGGACAGGCGTATAAGCACTATTACTTTAGTCCTGCGCCCACAAACACCATTAGCGACAACAACTGTATTTGGGTGGAAGGTGTCGGGTCATTGTCCATTATCAACGCCCCAAGTGGTTTGCCCGACATCAATGGAGTAGGGCATTTGAGCTGTTTTTTTAAGCAAGGAGAATTATTTTACACCAATTTAGATTCTATTTCAGGCTGCAGTCCTACTCTGGGAAGTCGTCCACCTTCAGTGGTCCCAAAACCTGAGCTGGTTATAAATGTTGCCGATCAACTCATGCATGTGCAGTCTAATGTAGCCTTTGATCAGTTAAAGCTATACAACCTCAGCGGTCAGCTTATTGCGCAGCAGTCCATAGCGCCACAATCACGCTTATCATGGTCATTGAACCTAAGTAAAGGGATTTATTTTGTCACCATCGCCTCATCGAGTAGTGGACAACAATCTGTGTTGCCCCTAGTCTGGTAATAAAGGCACTTATTCTGGCTTCTCGGACTCCTTAGTTTCTTCTGGTTCTGCCTGGGCTTGTGCCTCTGTTTGGGCTTGTGCCTTTTTCTTTGTAGCCTTTTTTACCATAATCGTTAACCCATCTGCCTGCTCATTGAGCTCCATGATAATGGTGTCTCCTTCTTTTACCTTGGCGGTGATGATCTCTTCAGCAATGACGTCTTCCACGTATTTCTGAATGGCACGGTTAAGCGGTCTAGCCCCGTATTTCTGGTCAAAACCTTTGTCGGCAATATAATCTTTGGCCTTATCGCTTAGCTCTAGGTGGTAGCCCAAAGCATCGATTCGGTTGTAAAGTTTATCGAGTTCGATGTCGATGATTTTGTGAATTTCCTCGCGTTCTAGTGCGTTAAACACCATCACATCGTCGATGCGGTTTAAAAACTCTGGCGCGAAGGTCTTTTTTAAGGCATTTTCGATTACACTCTTAGCGTGTGCATCTGCTTGAGCGGTTTTTGCTGCCGTACCAAAACCAACACCTTGACCAAAGTCCTTAAGGGTTCTTGACCCAATATTTGAGGTCATGATGATGATGGTGTTGCGGAAATCGATTTTGCGGCCTAAACTGTCGGTGATATAACCATCGTCTAGTACCTGGAGCAACATATTGAACACATCTGGGTGTGCTTTTTCAATTTCGTCCAGTAAAACAACAGCATAAGGCTTGCGTCTGATCTTTTCGGTCAATTGCCCACCTTCTTCATAACCCACGTATCCTGGAGGAGCACCAATCAGGCGTGATACAGCAAATTTTTCCATGTATTCACTCATATCGATGCGCACTAGAGCATTGTCGCTGTCGAATAATTCACGAGCCAGAATCTTGGCCAATTGGGTTTTACCCACACCGGTTTGCCCCAAGAAAATAAATGAACCGATCGGTTTGTTCGGATCTTTAAGCCCAGCGCGGTTGCGCTGTATGGCTTTTACGACTTTAGCTACAGCCTCGTCTTGTCCCACGACTTTACCTTTGATGCGATCGGGTAGCGCGGCAAGTTTTTCGCTTTCGTCTTGAGCGATGCGGCGCACAGGCACCCCGGTCATCATGGCCACAACTTGAGCCACATCATCTTCGGTAACGGTTACTCGGTGCAGTTTGGCTTCGTTTTCCCAAGCTTCTTGCTCAGCAGCGAGTTCCTTTTCGATGTTTTTTTCGTCATCGCGCAGTTTTGCTGCTTCTTCATATTTCTGGCGCTTGACCACAGAGTTTTTGTGGGCGCGCACTTCTTCTAGCTTTTGTTCCAGACTTAAAATTTTCTCTGGGACATTAATGTTTGTGATATGCACTCTCGAGCCTGCCTCATCTAAAGCATCGATTGCCTTGTCCGGTAAAAAGCGGTCGCTCATATAGCGATTGGTCAAATGCACACAGGCCTTGATGGCATCGTCCGTGTAGGTGACATTGTGGTGTCCTTCGTACTTATCGCGGATGTTCTGCAAAATTTCGATGGTTTCCTCAGCAGAAGTGGGTTCGACCACTACTTTTTGGAAGCGTCGCTCTAAAGCACCGTCTTTTTCGATATACTGGCGGTACTCGTCTAGAGTAGTGGCACCGATACATTGGATTTCTCCTCGGGCCAAAGCAGGTTTGAACATATTTGAGGCGTCCAAAGAACCTGTGGCCCCTCCGGCACCCACGATGGTGTGGATCTCATCGATAAATAAAATGATGTCGTCATTTTTCTCGAGTTCGTTCATTACGGCTTTCATGCGCTCCTCGAATTGACCACGATATTTGGTTCCAGCCACCAAGCTGGCCAAATCTAAAGTAACGACTCTTTTGTCATAAAGAATACGCGAGACTTTATGCTGGATGATGCGCAAGGCTAATCCCTCGGCAATGGCTGATTTTCCCACACCGGGTTCTCCAATCAAGAGTGGGTTGTTTTTCTTGCGTCGGCTCAAAATCTGAGAGACGCGCTGTATTTCCGCTTCACGCCCTACCACAGGGTCAAGCTTACCTTCTTCGGCAAGTGCGGTTAAATCACGTCCAAAATTATCCAGAACAGGGGTTTTGGACTTCTTTTGACCTTTGCCTGTGGCGCCGCCAGAAAATGGTTGATCCTGATCTTTGGCGCTGGGT
>OMJU01000009.1 GCA_900299425.1 Candidatus Rokuibacteriota bacterium | reverse complement strand
GCCCCAACCATTTCACAATAGTTAGCCACTTCGTTCATAAAGGTGATTTTGGCCGCCAAAAAGGAGTTTGCGGCATACTTGGTCAGCTCCGCAGATTTCTCATCCATCACAATAACCGGGTTCCCTGAACGCACAAAGGGGGCATATAGCTTTTGCATCAAGGCTGTTGCGCGCTCACTTGAGGAGCCCACCACAATACGCTCTGGTTTGAGGAAATCGTCTACAGCAAAGCCTTCTCGCAAAAATTCTGGATTAGAAACCACATCAAAGTCGCACTTTGCATTGGCGCTGATCACGGCATGTACCTTGTCTGCAGTGCCCACCGGAACGGTACTTTTGTCGACAATCACTTTGTAATCGGTGATGTACTGGCCGATTTTATCGGCAACTCCTAGCACATAGGATAAATCAGCCGAGCCGTCTTCGTCCTCTGGAGTGGGCAAAGCCAAAAAGACGATCTCCCCATGGTCTAGGCCCTCATTTAATTCGGTGGTGAATTTTAAGCGTCCGGCTTTGATATTGCGCTCAAAAAGCACATCCAAATGCGGTTCGTAAATCGGCACTTTACCGTTGCGCATTAATTCAACCTTTGCCTTATCGATATCTACACAAACCACCTCATTACCGGTTTCTGCCAAACATGTCCCAGTGACCAGACCTACATATCCTGTTCCTACTACTGTGATTTTCATGATTTATCTCTTTTTATTTTCTTTTCGGTTTCTTTTTTGCGGCACAAAAATACGTCATGCCTCAAGGTTTTTCTACTGTTTTTCTATTGTTTTTCAGGTTTTTCACTTTGATCGCCCGCGGGTAAAAACATAAGCAGTGCCCAAATAAGCCCCATGTAATAGGCGCCTATTTGACGGTGAAACATATTTTCGGCCATGAGAAAAATCACCGTAGCCATCAACAGGGCCGTGGGGTAAAGCGATTTTCGTTGTCTTAAAAAGCAGACCACAAAGCCAGCCACAAAAAGGAGCATGGCCAAAGCACCACTTCCTAAGTAGATGTCCAGAAACTGATTGTGTACATTGTATTTTTTAGTCAAGAACCAAGCTTTTTTAATTGGATTCTCTATATCCGATTCATAACAGGCCAACATATCTGCATTGGTCTTAGCAAATCCATTTCCGCTCAAGGCAACAGCGCCCTGCTGGGCGATGTCTAGAGCGCAGTCCCAGATGACCATCCTGGGCTCTAAGGCCATGGTGTTGGCTAAAAGGCCTTCCTGGTGTTCGGGGTTGTTATTGTAAAAAAACTGTTTGCGCAAATCGTTGTTCAAAACAAAGGCCAAGGCCACTATCAAAGCAATAGACCCGCCAAAAAACAAAAGCTGCGGGCCGCGTTTTTGGCGATACCAAAGGCTCAACACAAAACATAAAAGCAAAACCACAATGGAAATTCGCGACACTAAAAACAAAATAAAGGCGGCTTGTAGGATAATATTGGCCAGGTAATACCCATTATTTGGATCGAATTCTTTCCGCAAAAGCTTATAGGAAAAAACTATACTCAACACCGAGAGTAAGCCCAAATAAATGCGGTCCATAAGCAGCGCCTCAATGATGTGCGCCGACTCCAAAAAGCCAAAGCTGGCTCCTTGATTCATTAAAATAACCAAGCGCACTAAAGAGTAAAGCACTGCTGCCACAGAGGAGTAAATCACCCCATGCATGAGTGTGCGGTTATCGCGCACGGGAAAAAGCATGAGTGATAAAGCGCCCGAGAGCAGCATCTTTTGAATCACTACATAATCTTGATCAAATCGCCCAAGGGCAAGGGACTGAACCACAATAAAGCCGAGAAAAGCCAAGACCCAAACCCAAGTGCTGCGCAGTATGGATTTGATTTGTGCCCCCTCCATAACCAGAGGAAACATCAAGGCCAGTGCAATCATTAAAATATTGGGAAGCGCCCTAAAATAATCGTCAAAAGGCAGAGTGAAAAAAAGCGCAAAACACAAATACGGATATATGGATAAGGCAATGACGCGCATGATTGATTTTTAAAGGCTTAATTTAAGCATTAATGTTTAGTTTCTCACCACTCCCGCTATTGGCTTAAGATTATAGTGAATATAAATGATAGGATCTGTTGAGGCTCGGTTAGTGGAGGTCATGACCTATGAGTTTTACTGATTGTGTTCTATTGACTGGACCAAAGCCTTTGCGGTGGCGCTCCAATTATAGCGCTCCTGAATTTGGTCCGCTATTCTCTGAGCGGGATAATCCTGGTTTTTAAGTGCGTTTTCGATGGTTTGACCCAAAGCTTTTGGCTCACTGACCTCAACCAGGTAGGGGAAAAAGTCAAAGTCGACCATGGCCGTATTTCGAGCGCAAACTACAGGAGTGCCTACAGCAGCTGCTTCAAGCGGTGGGATGCCAAAGCCTTCACCCAATGAAGGATACACAAAAAGTGCCGCAGCCCGATAAAAAGCCCAAAGATCTTGGTGTGGAATCTCTTCTAGCCAGAGCACAGCCTGCTGCATTTCAGGACTTGCCTGAGCTACAATCTCAGTAAACTCCGGATCCATCCATTCCTTTTTGCCGATGAACACAAGTTTATAGCCTTGCTCAAGCAATCCCTGGGCTTGGAAAGCACCCCACAAGGCTTTGTGGTTTTTCCTGGGCTCCACCCGACTAACAAATAATATAAATCGGTCTAGACCATATTCAGAAACTCTCTTTTGGGCTGCCTCTGTACTTACTTTTTGGGCGCTTACAGCATTTGGGGTAATGGTAATCTTGTCGGGGTTTATGCCATAGCGATCGCTGAGTTGTCTTTGGCCGTAAGCCGAGACACTGCAGAGTATTTTAGCCCTTTGGGCGCT
>OMJU01000008.1 GCA_900299425.1 Candidatus Rokuibacteriota bacterium | reverse complement strand
GCTGGGGATTTAGAAATAGACGGTAGGAAAATTAATCATTTAGTGCCGTCTGATCGACAAATAGCGATGGTTTTCCAGTCATATGCTCTATACCCCCATATGTCCGTGCGACAAAATATTTCATTTGGATTAGAGGTTACAGGTCACTCAAAACAGCATATCGCTTCCAAGGTAGAACGCGCAGCAGAAATTTTGCAGATCGGATCTTTGTTAGACCGAAAGCCAAGGCAATTATCCGGTGGGCAGCGTCAACGTGTAGCCATAGGTCGGGCTATAGTAAGAGATCCTAAAGTCTTTTTATTTGACGAACCCCTATCAAATTTGGATGCAGAGTTGCGTGTTCAAATGCGCTTGGAACTGGCTATTTTACATAAAGAGTTGGATGCAACCATGATCTATGTGACGCATGATCAGACTGAGGCTATGACTCTGGCTGATAAAATAATTGTTTTGCGTGACGGCAAAATAGAACAAGTTGGTTCACCTATGGAGCTTTACAAGAAACCCGCAAATGAATTCGTTGCAGGTTTTATTGGTTCCCCAAAAATGAATTTTCTAGAAAAAGAAATAGCTGTTTCAGCTGGCTGGCTTACGAAAAATAATCAAAGTGTTGCGCGCGTGGGAGTGCGCCCAGAACATTTAGAACACGATCCAAACGGAACTGATGGGATTGTATACCATATTGAATACCTTGGCGGTCAAACAATTACACATGTCAAATTGGAAAAAGGTTCGGCAATCACTTTGGTTGAGAGCGGAGAAAAAAAATATGAAAATGGATCTCGATTAAAATTAAAGCCAATGGTAGGTTCAATACATTTATTCAATGCAGATGGGCAGTTGATAGATTTGACACCAAAATGAAAAATTATAATTCGATAAGTCCTTGGATGTTTTTATTACCTGCAATGGTTTATTTCTTTATATTGGTTATTTATCCAATATTTGGGTCATTTTGGGTAAGTTTTCATGCCTGGAATGGAACAACTTTTCAATGCTCTGATGGTAGAAGTTTAAAAGATTTAGGTGCTGAGGAAATTTGCAGAAGAATACCAAAAATGACATGGGTAGGTCTTGAAAATTATGAGAGGTTTTTTGAGAAATCTCCGAGAGATTTAGAACGATTAAAAGATTTTTGGATGTCGTGGCTAAAAGGGGAGGCCCCCCGTTTTCCAAGATTAAGTGTAGAAACAAAGGTATTGCTAAATAATATAATTTGGCTGGCTTTATTTCCGTTATCGATCCCAATGGGATTAGCTTTTGCGCTTTTACTGAATCAATCGCCGACATGGGTGCGATTGACAAAATCGCTGTTTTTTTTCCCGTTTGTTTTAAGCCCAGCAGTTATTGGTTTTGTATTTCAGTATTTTTATGATCCTAATGGTCCCCTTGAAGGAATTTATAATTATTTGGGTTGGGGGTCGGGTATTATTGGCGATCAATCTAAAGCGACTTATGGAATTATCGTCGCAGGATGGTATCCACAGGTAGCATATTGCATGATTATTTATTTGGCAGGGCTAACGGCTATTGAACCAGAGCAAGTTGAGGCGGCAAGGCTGGATGGTGCCAAGGGTTTCACGCTACTTTACAAAATAATTCTTCCTCAACTTTGGCCTGCAACTTTCATCGCTTTGGTTGTAACAATGATTGGTGCTCTGCGCTCATTTGATTTGGTTCAGGTTATGACAGGAGGTGGTCCAGGACGAGGTTCTTCAGACGTATTAGCGCGATATATGTACCAAAAAACTCTGTTTGATCAGGACTATGGATATGGAGCAACTTTAGCAGTAATACTGTTTTTAATAATGTTAGTTTTTATCTCAATTTTTATAAAGCAAATCATTAGTAGAGAGAGTGGGCGTTAATATGTTTCCAACTCCTATCCAAAATTGGAATTCGCGCTCAAAATTTATTTATTTCACCTTAGTTATGTTTACTTTGGTTGCCTGGCTATTGCCGCTGGTTATCATAACTCTTGCGAGCTTTATGACTGCAGATCAATTAAATTCTGGAGGTAGGGGCTTAAATTTACCTTCACCACTTTCCATAGATGGCTGGATTACAGCAATTAACAATGAGGATTTTAGAAAGTCGTTCCTTAATTCATTCATCATCGTAACACCAGTTGTGATTATTTCTATTGGATTAGCAACGATGGCTGGTTTTGCGCTTTCAAAATATAAATTCCGCGGTCAGCTATTAATTTTCGCAATATTTATTGGAGGGAATTTTGTTCCCTTTCAAATTTTGATGGTTCCAGTTTTACGTCTTACTCAAGATCTAGGAATATATAATACGAAATGGGCCCTAATAATGTTTCATGGGGCGTTTCAAACAGGTTTTTGCGTGTTTTTCATGAGAAATTTTATTGCACAATTGCCAAATGAGCTGATCGAAGCTGCTAGAGTTGAAGGTGCATCTGAATGGCAAATATTCTATCGCATCATAATCCCTTTGGTAAAACCTGCAATCGCGGCACTCTCAGTTTTAATTTTCACATTTGTTTGGAACGATTTTTTTTGGAGCTTGGTATTAACACCCGCGAGCCCTGACGGCATGCTCGCGCCGGCAGGTTTAAGTAATATCATTAGAGGGAGATTTTATAATGCTTGGAATGTAATGGCCGCTGGATCGTTACTGGTTGCCTTACCGCCTGTTGCTATGTTTTTCGTACTTCAAAAACAATTTATTGCAGGGCTTACTCTGGGGGCAAATAAAGGTTGATGGACTTGATGTTAGTATCGAAAAATAAACTAAAAAAACGAAATATTCTTACCTTTATCAATTGTAGGCTCCAAACTTATTTGGAGCCTACAAGTTGAATTAATGTTTAAAGCTTGCCGAAAATCCTTTCGCGCTCTTCCTCTAGTTCTTCAAGAATTTCCATAACATCATCTGGGTTGAGCATAAAATCTTGGAAGCCTTGCATTCCTACCTTAGCCATCTCAGGGGTTGTGTCACGGTCATAAAACTGGGCAGTTTGCGATTTAGCCAGGACTGCAGCGCCAGCATTCAAGAAGCGATCATCAAGTGGCTTTGCGTCTTTATGGGTTGGCAAAACTTGTGTCGCTGCCGCTAATGCTTCTATGTTTTCTGCTTTTGAAACAAACGACAAGAATTTTTTAGCGTTTTCTTTGTTTACTGCGTTTGCCGGCATGAAAATCAGATCGGTTGGAGCGTCTTCTCCTCTTGCCATCCCAGAATTAATGTCAGGGAACTGCCAATAATCCATATTGGCACTTGTTTCTGCAGGTAAATTAGGGATCAAAAAGTTACCCATAAGATACATTGCTGCCTCGCCGTTAATTAATGCAGGCTGTGCTTCTTGCCACGAATAGTTTTGATGGTTGTCTATAAAGCAGTTAGCATCCAGCGCTTTTCTCCAGTTGGCCATGGTAGCTACTACACGATCATCAGTGTAGGACACCTTCCCCAACATAAGTTGGATGTGAAAATCAAGGCCGTTTGTGCGCATATTCAGATAGTCAAACCAACCCGCAGCAGTCCATAAGTATTTTGTGCCGATTGTTACCGGTGAGATATTTTTGCCATTCAAAACTGCACAAGCGTTCAGAAGATCATCGAATGTATTAAATTGTTTGATTCCATTTGCCTCCATAATATCCGTACGGACGTAAAGTCCCCATTGATAATAAGCGTAGGGTAAACCATACTGTTTGTTGTCAAAAGTTACTGATGATCTGGTTGATGCCATTGCTTCATTCAACCCGTTTTCACTCCAAACACTTGAAATATCACCGAATAAACCATCTGACACAAAACCAGCCATTCGGTTGCCAGCAAACCACATTCCAATATCGGGGCCCTTGTCGGCCACAAGGAAATTTCTTATCGCAGTTTTATATGCCTCATGTTCAATTGTGTTGAACTCTACGTTTATATCCGGATTGGCAGCTTTGAAGTTTTCTACCAAAGTCTCGAAGGCGGCTCGGGGCGCTGCATCAGATTGATTTGATGAAATAACTAAATTGCCGTCGGCAAGAGATAAACAGGGTGACACAGCAATTGCAGTAGATGCAATCATAGACTTAAAGAGTGATTTCATATATTTTCTCCCTTGGATTTCATGTTTCTTGTAGGTTAAAAGTTGCAGATTTGACGTTTGTGTCAACAGTTTTATTGTTACTTGAGATGGTCAAATTTAAGATATGCTTAATGTTTTAATATTGGTTCGCTGGGCCAAACTAAATTCATTTTACAAGAAAAGGTTCCTATGAAGCGTTTGATGGAATAACATTTTTGTTGTTGTTGGTTAACGAGTCGGTAAA
This sequence comes from Candidatus Rokuibacteriota bacterium, assembly GCA_900299425.1. GTDB lineage: Bacteria > Bacteroidota > Bacteroidia > Flavobacteriales > Flavobacteriaceae > BACL21. The sequence continues at coordinate 238 of OMJU01000008.1, read as the reverse complement.
TTGGCTATAATTACGTTTATTGGTGCGGGAAGTACTGTTTTTACGAAAAATCTCGTCGGTGATATCTTATGCCGTGAAGCATTAAAGGATGTCACCTTCAGGCTTATGGACATTGATTTGAAGCGTCTTATAGAGTCAGAGATTATCGTGGGTAAACTTGCCGCGACATTGGGAAAAGGAGCCAAAGTCGAGACATTTACCGATCAGCGTCAGGCTTTGGATTGTGCGGATTTTGTGG
>OMJU01000007.1 GCA_900299425.1 Candidatus Rokuibacteriota bacterium | reverse complement strand
TAAAATTTACGTTTACATAACATTAAATTAACATAGGGTCATTAATACATTGATTTTCAATATTATAATTATTATTTCTTGACTGGCGTTTTGAGATTGATGATTAATATTTATTTAATGTTCCCATGATATTCTGACTAAATAGAACAACGTTCTTTGAATGTGTTTTAAACACTTGCACATTAAATCATTAAGTTTTTGTCGACTCGATTTTTGTGTAGGCCGCCCAAGGGCGGCCATTTTTTTTGCATCAATTTATTATTATATTCCTGAAAATTAATCAAATAACATTGACATAACATTAAGGAAACATTAGAATATGTTCTTTGCAGCGACAAAAACTTAAAATGATTTATATGCGCTTGCAATCACATTGGCTTTTAGGCCTACTATTACTGTGTTGTTTACCACTTCATGCACAGAGTTTAAACGATCAATCTTTTGGAAAAGGGCTTATCAATTTTACGGCAGCTGACAGTAGCTTTACGGTAAAATTCGCGCCAAGGATACAAACAAGGTTTCAATCGGCGTGGAATCAAGACGGGAACAATTACGGCGATGCCGAGTATAATTTTTTAGTGCGTCGTGCCCGATTTAAATTTGATGGTTGGGCCTACAGTCCCAAACTGAGATACAAACTCGAGTTAGGTTTGTCAAACAGAGATATCTCAGGAGCCAATCAATACAATCGCGATACACCGCGTTACATCCTCGATGCCGTAGTGATGTGGCACTTTGCGCCAGGTTTTGAACTCTGGGCAGGTCAAACCAAACTGCCTGGAAATATCGAACGTGTTGTGTCTTCAGGAGACCTCCAGCTCATTGATCGTTCAATTCTTAACAGTAAGTTCAATATCGATCGCGATATGGGAATTCAGCTGCGTTATAAACATAAAATCGGCAATATGGTTGTACGCGAAAAGTTAGCACTATCACAAGGAGAAGGACGTAATGTCACGGAAGGCAACCTAGGTGGACTCCAGTACACATCTCGTATAGAATTGTTGCCTTTTGGAACTTTTGCTAAGAAGGGCGATTATGTACAAGCGGACTTAGTAAGAGAATCATCGCTTAAGCTTATGCTGGCAGCTACTTACGATTTAAATCAAAACGCCGTAAGAAACCGCAGCAATATGGGGAGTTATATGACCCTGGATAACGGTAGTCTTTATGAAACCGACATCACGACAATCTTTGTAGATGCTATGCTTAAATATCGTGGTTTTGCCCTAATGGCAGAATACGCCGATCGCAGTGCAGCCGCACCGGTGGCCCTAAACAGTGATGGATCTACCGCCAGTATCGTTCAGGTCGGTAACGCGACAAACATACAAGCGAGTTACTTATTCAAAAGTAATTTTGAGCTAACAGGTCGCCATTCAAGTATCACTTATGGTGCCGTGACCGGAAAAGGAAATGAAGTCGTGTACACCGCGGGTGCCTCAAAATATATCGTCGGACACAAACTAAAAGTTCAAAGTGACCTGAGTTACGGCCAAGTAGACGGCACTACCGATTTTCTTGAATTCAGATTGGGCTTTGATCTACATTTTTAAGTCAAACAGATAACAATTTAATAACAGTAAAACGCTAATTTAAACCGATTTTTGCAATAACAATTTAACTCAGTATGGATCAGATTTATTTTATGATGTTAATCGCCCTTGCCGTTCTGGCCGTGGTTGATTTAGTGGTTGGCGTAAGTAATGATGCGGTCAACTTTTTAAACTCAGCAATTGGGTCTAAAGCAATTTCTTTTAGAACCATTATGATCGTTGCGAGTTTAGGGATATTTATTGGCGCTGTGTTCTCTAGCGGCATGATGGAAGTGGCACGTAAAGGCATATTCGTCCCCGGTGAATTTTACTTCAATGAAATCATGATCATCTTTATGGCGGTTATGATAACTGATATCCTACTGCTTGACTTTTTCAATACCCTAGGCATGCCTACCTCAACTACTGTATCTATAGTGTTTGAGTTGTTAGGAGCGGCGGTAGTCATGGCATTGATAAAAATTGGTATGGACGCAAATCAAACTGTGAGTGATTTAGGTGCATACATCAATACAAAGAAGGCAACAGAAATCATTAGTGGGATACTGCTGTCAGTGGTTATTTCCTTCTCTGTTGGGGCCATAGTGCAATGGATTTCCCGCATAATATTCACGTTTCATTACGAGAAAAAAATTAAAAACTTCGGAGCAATATTTGGTGGTGTGGCGCTTACAGCAATCACCTATTTCATCTTTTTTAAAGGCCTCAAAGGCACGCCATATTACGATTCTTTTAAAGAAGTATTAGCCACACAAACATGGATGATTTTGGGACTTGGCTTTGTTTTTTGGGCCATATTTTCATTTTTATTCATGAAAATATTCAAAAAAAGTATCCTTATTGTTGTCATCACCATCGGAACCTTTGGACTGGCCCTTGCCTTTTCAGGAAATGACTTAGTGAACTTCATCGGTGTCCCAATGGCTGCTTATCACTCCTTTGAGGCCTGGTCTGCCTCAGGGGTT
>OMJU01000006.1 GCA_900299425.1 Candidatus Rokuibacteriota bacterium | reverse complement strand
TCCTCTTTCAGTTGTTCCTGCAACGCTTTTAGTTCTTCCCATTTTTGAGATTGATCTTTTACATCTTCTAGCTGCTCTTGAATCCGTTGCATTAACTCTTTTGTTCCCTGTTTCTGCTCGGATTGGTTTTCTTCAAAACGCTCTAGAATATTTTTCAATGACTCCGTTTGTCGCTGTAGCTCATTCAACTGTTCTTGCTGTTTTTCTAGTAAGCGCTCAAGGTTTCTCTCGTCTTGCCAGTTAAGTGCTTGTTTTTGTCTCTGAGATTGTTGTAGTTGCTCAGCTTGTTTGCTTTGTTCACTCAGGGATTTAAGCGCTTTTTCAATTTGCTCAGTTTGCTGGTTTTGTTGGCTCAAAAGCCTGTCTTGTGTTTCTAATAAGGTCGCCTCTTGGTGGCCAAAAACATTAGAGCGCACAGATTTTGGACCAGACACCTCGTCGTTGTCAAAAGCCTCAAAATAATACTGATAAGCCTTTCCTTTGATCAGTTCAAAACCACTTGGAAATGAATAAACAGTTTGGGTGTTCGCCGCTGGGCTGGTTTCTAGCCGCAATCTTCTTTGAGATTTTGGATCCTCTGCAGGATAACAGACCACGTCTATTTTTGAAATCAAAAAATCATCCCACGACAAGATCTTATGGTGGGCAACCCCATTGAGGCTGTCGTTTTGGGTTTCTACAATGATTTTTGGATGTTGGTCTGGGTATACCTCAATTTGATAAGCCACCCCGGGTTCAAAGCCTACTTGCGCATTATTCAGGCTAAGAAAGTATTTGTCATTATTAAATACACGCTTAGAAAGGCTAAAGCGCTCGTTAATTCCTGGCTCAAAAAACATGGAGTCCCGCTTATTATACCACAATATTTTGTCGGTAAACGCAGCGCCCACTTCCCAGCTTACTTTTGAGCCCGCTAAAACTCTGATGCTACCAGTGTTTTCAATCTTCTCTTGACTCATTCGTGTGTAGGCTGGAGGAGTCACCTCAATAGCAAAACTGTTGATTTCAGGTCCGTTGAGCACCTGCAAGAAATAGTTTTGTGAACGGTATAAGTCTGTGCCAAAATAAAACTCAAAAGACTCGTTTTGGGGCGGAAGAAGTAATTCAAAACGACCCTCTAATTTAGGGGTCATGGTCAGCCGCTGATCTTGTGTAACCACAAATACCTCTGTCGGTAAGACATCGCCGTCAGCGGCAACGATCAAACGAATTTCTTGATTGCTCCTGGCGCGCAATTCTTGATTGAGCAAAGTCAACTGATAGGGTGCTGGTCGCATAAACTCCTGATTATATGCAGCCACACGATTATAACCCTCAAACAGGGAGGTAAGATCCCCAAAAGCCCAAATCAACCCCAACAACAATGATGGCAATACCAACCACCGCAAATGCTTGACATTGTCCTTTAAGTCCACTGCCCTGCTAAAATAAAACGGAGATAGTGTTTTGGATTTTTGTGCAATACTCGCCAAAACTAATTCTGCGTCTTGTTTTTGTTTGATTAAATCTAGGGTGTTTGTTAAACGGTCGCCGACTTCTGGAATTTGCGTTCCAATTATGCGCGCAGCCTCTTGATGGCTCATGGGTTGTTTTATGCCTATAAGCACCCCTAAAGCCGGCCAAATCCAATAGAACCACAAGCCTAATTCAACCAATATAAAAAGCCAAAACACCACAGCGCGTAGAGCTTTGGACATCCACAATAAATCTTCAACCCAAGCGGTCAGTAAAAAATACACCACCCCTATGGCCAAGAAAAAAATACCCCCTCGCAACAAGGCGCTGAGATAGAATTTTTTTTTAAATTCACTAAGTTTTTGCTCTATGGCTTGGAAATCACTCACTTATGCTTATTTCGTGCCACTAAATTAATTTAATTTTCGCTCTTGTGCCTTTAAATACACGTGATTTAAAATACCTTGCCGCATATTCAACTCCTGCAGTATTTGTGCTTTCTACAATCATGGGGGGCTACTGGGGTTATGCCACGATTGTTTATGTTTTTGTCTTGGTGCCCATATTGGAACTTTTGTTGCCTCAAAGCCAAGAAAATCTCGGAGAAGAAGATCGGGTGAGTAAAAGCAAATCGCGATTTTTTGATTTTCTACTTTACGCCAACCTCCCGTTAGTCTTTGGACTATTGCTGTATTTTTATCAAAGTATTTTGCCGCAATACGACTTTACTATGATTTTAGGTTATGCCCTTTCTTTGGGCATTGTTGTTGGGGCCAATGGTATTAACGTGGCCCATGAACTCGGCCATAGAACAACAAAAGCCGAGCGCTTTATGGGTAAGTTGTTATTGTGTCCTGCTTTGTATATGCATTTTTACATTGAACACAATTACGGACACCACCAACACGCCGCGACCCCAGAAGACCCAGCTACAGCAAGATACAATCAAGCTGTTTATTTGTTTTGGATCAGTTCAATTTTTGGACAGCTCCGCAGCGCATTAAAAATCCAAAAAACACTCATTCGCGACAAAGGTGGTCTACAAGCCTTGTGGCACAATGACTTGTTTTGGTATGCCCTTGCCCAAGGTTTGTATTTGTTTTGCATTGCTATGGTGTTTGGCAGCGCGGCCCTAACATGGGGGCTTCTGGTGGCTTTGGTAGCTGTGTTGTTGCTTGAAACCACAAATTACATAGAACACTATGGATTGATGCGGCCAAAAAAACCTTCTGGGCGCTATGCCCCAGTTAAAGAAATTCACTCTTGGAACAGCAATCATCTTATGGGTCGTATTCTTTTATATGAACTCACTCGGCATAGTGATCACCACTACCGCTCACAAAAAAAATATCAATTACTAGACCATCACGCAACGAGTCCAGAGTTGCCTTTTGGTTATCCCACCTCTATCGTCCTTAGCTTATTTCCTCCACTTTGGTTTTTTATAATGAACCCTCGAGTTCCTTCGGATATGAAACCATAGAATTGTATCTTTACGGCCAAAATTATTGTCCGTGTCACAAGCAGTTCGTGTTCGCTTTGCCCCTAGCCCTACTGGTCCTCTTCATATTGGTGGGGTGCGCACTGCCTTATTTAATTATCTCTTTGCTAAAAAACACAAAGGAACCTTTGTTTTGCGCATTGAAGATACCGATCAAACACGTTATGTTCCTGGTGCGGAGGATTATATTCAACAAGCCTTAGACTGGTTAGCTATTCCTTATGACGAGGGCCCAAACAAACCAGGAAAATTTGGGCCATATCGACAAAGTGAGCGCTCTGATTTCTATAAAAAACACATTACTCAACTCATTGATTCTGGTTGGGCTTATTACGCTTTTGACACCGCCGAATCCCTTAATGAATTGCGTCAAAACGCTGAATCACACGGTGAGACTTTTATTTACAGCGCAAAAAACCGCTTGTCTTTACAAAATTCTTTAGCCTTAGGCGCACAGCAGACCGCTGTATTACTCAGCAGCAATACACCTTATGTGGTTCGGTTTAAAACACCTGTGGACCGCAGTGTGGTTTGTCAAGACTTGATCCGTGGCGGCGTTACTGTGGACAGTAATCTGCTCGACGACAAGATTTTGTTTAAGAGCGACGGAATGCCTACCTATCACCTGGCTAATGTTGTGGATGATCGCTTGATGGAGATCACTCACGTCATCCGTGGTGAAGAGTGGCTACCTTCCTTAGCGCTGCATGTTTTGTTGTACGAGGCGTTTGGTTGGGAAGCCCCTTCTTTTGCGCATTTGCCCTTGATCTTAAAGCCCACGGGTAAAGGAAAGCTCAGTAAGCGTGATGGTGTTTTGGGTGGGTTTCCTGTATTTCCGCTTCAGTGGGCTCAAGAAGATACCGTGCTTGAGGGTTATCGAGAACAAGGATATTTGCCTGCAGCCGTGGTTAATCTTTTGGCATTATTGGG
>OMJU01000005.1 GCA_900299425.1 Candidatus Rokuibacteriota bacterium | reverse complement strand
GCCCAAAGCAGCGCGGGGCCATTTGAAGGTTTTGGCTCCCGACGTGCCCATATCCGAGCATTTCTTGCAAGAACTGGACAAACACCGCCCTGAAAACAATGGAAAATCACTACTTCAGCCCTGTTTAGAGGGACATGACATGGGGTTGATTTCGGATGCAGGCGTACCGGGTGTGGCAGATCCGGGCGCTCGAATTGTGGAGGCGGCCCATGCGTTAGGCATCCGTGTCATACCCTGGGTAGGCCCCTCCTCTATTCTCTTGGGCCTCATGGCCTCGGGCTTCAATGGCCAAGGATTCCAGTTCCACGGATACTTGCCCCACGACGGGCATGAACGCAAAAAATTGTGGAGCGCTATGGAGCGGGGCATTCGAGATGGACAGACCCAGTTGTTTATTGAAACGCCCTACCGAAACGACAAACTCATGGAAGAGCTCCTCACCTTGCCGGTCGACTTGCACCTCTGCGTGGCCTGCGACCTGACGGCGCCCAGTGAGTACATCAAGAGTCAATCCATTGCCCAATGGCGCAAAGGGGATCGCCCCAGCCTACACAAGCGCCCGGCTATTTTCCTGCTTGGACGTCCGCATAGAACGCTTTGAACGCATCTAGCGCTTCAATAAGCTTCTACATCTGAAGCAGTCCAAACCGGCCAAAATCCTTTCAGTTGGGCGGGGCGAGGAAAGAGGTGAAAGGTCGAGTCATGCCCCTGACAACACAAAAGACGCGCCGTACCTTGGTCCCGTGAAAACGATTGTTGCGCTTTCGACCCCTTCTGGCTCTGGAGCCATTGGAATCTTGCGCCTTTCAGGCCCAAACGCCCTCTCGATTCTGGCCGATTGTATGCCCCAAATCCAGTCGTGGAAGCCCCGGCATGCGCATTTTTCCAAGTTCATAGTCCATCAGGAAGTCCTAGACGAAGTGCTGGCCTTCTACTTCCCTGCCCCACATTCTTACACGGGAGAAGACGTGGTAGAAGTGAGTTTTCACGGATCGCCGTACATCTTGGAAACCGCCCTTAGTACTGTGCTCTCTAAGGGCGCAAGCCTGGCAAAGGCGGGAGAATTCACCCAACGCGCATTCTTTAATGGCAAATTGGATTTGTCCCAGGCGGAGGCCGTGGGCGACCTCATTGCCTCAGAATCAGCTTCTTCCCACCGGCTGGCATTCCGCCAAATGAAGGGCAGCATTTCAAAGCGATTGCACCTCCTTCGCGGGCAACTCATTGACTTCGCTGCGTTGATTGAGCTTGAATTGGACTTCGTGGAGGAAGACGTGGAATTTGCGCAGCGTACCGCGCTTCTAAAGCTCTTGGCGGACTTGCAAGCGGAAATTCAGCGCATGCTGAGCACATTTAAGCTCGGAAAGGCCATTAAGGACGGCATCCCACTAGTTCTAGCTGGAGCTCCCAATGCGGGCAAATCCACTCTCCTCAACCGCATTCTGGAAGAGGAGCGCGCCATTGTCACCGACATTCCTGGAACCACCCGCGATACCATTGAAGAAAAATTCAAGTTGGGAGACCATGTCTTCCGTTTGATCGATACTGCGGGTTTGCACGAAAGCATGGATACCGTCGAAAAGCTGGGCATCCAAAAGACCTGGGATAAAATCAAAGAGGCGCAAATTGTCCTTCACCTAATTGACCCGCAAGCCACCGAAAGCACCGAAGCCGAGCACCTCGCCTCGGCCCTGCGCGAGCATGCCCATGACGCGCATATTCTCACGGTTTTGACCAAAGCGGACCAGTGGCAGCAAGCGTGGGACGCCACATGGCCCGATGCGCTTAAAGTGGGCGATGGCTTGACCTTGGAGCCTCTGGAGAAAAGACTCAACCGCTGCATGGAAGAATCGGGCTGGGGCAGCCAATCCGAGGATGTGCTCATTGCCAATTTGCGCCATGCGGAAGCCTTGCAAGCTACCCTCGCGGCCTTAAGCAAAGCCCAAATGGGCCTGGAGACGGCCACTTCTGGAGAATTAGTGGCCTACGACCTTCGAGAAGCCCTGCAGCACTTAGGCAGCATCACCGGGGAGATTGTCGCGGACGACCTCCTGAGCAGCGTGTTTAGCCGATTCTGTATCGGGAAGTAAACCCGTGTAAGCATCGATAAGCATCGATAGCTAAAAACAAATTCAACACACTTATTTTCAGTTGTTTACAGTCAAATTTTGACGTCTGTCATTTTTGGCTCTTTTCGCGATTTGTATCCTTTTTGTCGCGCTCTTGTTGCGGCATTTTGGGTGCGCAACAGATGAGCAACAATTCTGGAGCGAGACCAAATTAGTTGCACCAATCTGCACCATGCTGCACCAACGTGCACCATTGTGCACCAACGCGGAGAAATGACAATGACAGCGAGTAAAGACCCAATCCCCAAGATTTGCATGTTTTGCCAAAATCTATATGAGGCACGCAAATCCACAACCCAGTACTGTTCGGCGAATTGCGCGAAGAAGGCCTACAAAGACCGAAAGCGACAGGAGCGGATTGTTCACGCCACACAGGAAAATCTGGAGAAACTTTCTGCCCCACTAAAGGAGCTGCAAGCCCGTGATTACCTCAGTGTGGACGAAGCAGCCACAATATTAGGTGTGTCTAGATGGACCATTCAACGCGCCATCAAATTCGGACGGCTGCAAACACTTAAAGTCTTAGGACGTCGCATCATCCCTCAAAAATCTTTTAATCAATTCTTAAACAATCAGTAAAATGAAAGTCACGCTACGCAAACGAGCCCGGGCCAATGGTAAAATCGCACTATTCCTGGACTACTACCCGCCCATCATCTCTCCCAAGACTGGGAAATCTACCCGATGGGAGTATTTAGAAATGTATTTGTATAACCCACCACGCGATGAGTTTGAACGAAGACACAACCGAGAAGTTGAATTAATGGCTCGATCTATAGCTTCAGAACGTCAAATAGACCGAATTGCCGGACGCTATGGTTTAGCCCGATCCTCAGAATTCGATGATTTTCTGGAGTTTTACCGTCAGCAGATGGAGAAGAAAAGCAAGGAAACTAGCAACCACGGTGGATGGGTGGCCTCGTTTAAGACATTTGATATGTTCATGAAGGGGCATTGCTCCTTCGGTGATCTCAAGCCTCAACTCATCAACGACTACAAGGATTTCTTGTTAAAGAAGGCCACGCGCATTAACTCACCCTTAATGCGCATCAGCGATAGCTCGGCCTATAGCTACTACAACAAGTTGCGAGCCTGCGTGAGAGAAGCAACGGCCATGGGGCATGTAAAGCAAAATCCTTTCGATCTAGTGAAAGGCATATCCCAGCCCGAAACATACCGCGAGTTTCTGACCAAGGAGGAACTGATTCGATTGGCCCATACCTCTACCCCTACTGAGGCCATGAGAAATTCCTGTTTGTTCTCAGCCCTAACAGGGATGCGCATGGGTGATATCATGAGTTTGACTTGGTCAAAAATTCAACACTCGGAATCCATGGGCTACTTCCTTCGATTCAGTATGAACAAGACCAAAAGCGAGGAAACCCTTCCTCTGAGTGAAGAAGCATTTGCTCTGTTGGGTGCGCCGAGCGATTCGCCTGAATCTTCAGTTTTCCCTGAGTACAACTTCAGTGCGCACTACTCGGAGCTACAGCGATGGCTTCAAAAGGCAGGCATCACGAAGAAAATCACCTTCCACAACTTCCGTCACACCTTTGCCACCTTGCAGCTAGCGGAAGGAACCGATATCTATACCGTGTCAAAGCTTCTTGGTCACAAGAACATTCACACGACTCAGATTTACGGTAAGGTGATGGATAAAACGAAAACAGAGGCCATGGGCAGAATCCATCTTGGGCTAAAAACTGACAAAAATTCATGAGGATTTTACACAAAATGTCATGACAATATGTCGGATTAACTGGGTTGCTTTTTTTTTATGCAAAATGAACCCAATTTTTTTCCACCTGCGCAAAACCCTGCAATACTGGGAACCTAGTGAGCAGAAAGTGTACCATTTAGTACCAAAGTGTACCATAATGCGCAGGTAATGAGCAAATTAGAAAACCTCCGAGGGTTCATTTTCCGTTAAAAAGGTCCGATAAAGAAGGGAAGTCATCGATAAAATTTGGCATGGCAATTTGTTTGATAGGGTTAGGGAAAATAAATACCAATGGATAAGACATTTTCCCATCTCGAAGCATTCATTGCAGACATTGTAAATGGTGCTGTTCAAAGTGCGCTAGAGCAGCAGCATGAACAACGTTTTAACGAACAAATTCAAAGCGACCATCGCGAGGAAGTCCTCAATGCCGACCAGGCCGCGACTTACCTGCACATCGCCAAACAAACCCTCTACACGCTCACCAGTAAGCGCAAAGTTCCATTCTATAAGAATGGCAAGAAGATCTTGTTTCGCCGTGGCGACTTGGACGAATGGTTGAATCGCGGTAAGCAACAAGAGATTCGCCACATTAGTAAAGAGGGGCAACTCTTTACCAAGAAGAATCCCCTTAAGCCATGAGCAGGGCAATAAACGAATCTGAAAAGGACGATGGGTTTTATGTGCCCAACCTCGTTCATTCGGTAGACGGCCTTATTCACGATTCTGTATATGACAAGATACCCGAATGTTTGAGACCGATCGTCGACATTGGAAGCAATCGACAAGAACGTGATGTACTCCTGATTGGTGCCATCACCGTGATTTCTGGCTGCCTACCCAATATTTATGGGTTGTACGACAACCGAATGGTGTACCCCAACCTCTTTGCATTCATTGACGCACCTGCTGGAGCCGGCAAAGGAATCCTGAATCATTTACGGTTGTTGGGCAAACCCATTCACATGAGTCGGATTGAAGCAACGCGTGCAGCCATGGAAGGATTTGAAGAACGCAAGAGTGAAATGAAATCCAAAAACGAGGATCCGTCCTCCCTTCCTGTACCAAAACAGAAACTCTTGTTTATTCCTGCCAATAGCTCGGCCAGTTCTTTTATCAATACGCTCACCGAAAATGACGAAATGGGAATTTTGTTTAGCACGGAAGCCGACACGCTGGCCAATTCATTAACCCAAGATTGGGGCAATTTCAGCGATGTACTCCGCTGTGCCTTCCATCATGAATCCGTAGAAATGCAACGAAGGGCCAATCGGGAGTATTTGGTGGTGGTGGAGCCTCGATTATCGGTGATGCTTACCGGTACGAATGGTCAGTTCAAACGACTTATTCCTAACACTGAAAACGGATTGTTTAGCCGCTTCATGTTCTACACCATGAAAAGCGTACCCCAATTCAAGGATGTTTTTTCCCAGAGGGACACTGTACCGGGACAGGTATGTGGGACACTTGGGGACAGATTGCTCGAATTGTTTCAACGGCTGCAATCGTATCTGGAACCCGTTCAATTGAGTTTAAATCCTCATCAGCAAGCGCATTTCTTGAAAAGCTACAGTAGTTTCACTCAAACGCTGTATGCCGAATCTGGGGAACGAGTATTGGCGACCGTGCACAGGTCAGGGCTGATCGCGTTCCGAATTGCCATGATTTTAAGCATCCTGCGACATTTTTTCGATCTCGATAGATCTGAACCGCCGAAAGGACTCATTCATGATCATGATCTCCTGGTCGCAATTCAGATCACCATTCATACCATGCAACATAGCCTAGTACACATGGCTGACATGCCGAAGAATTTGGAGATCTCACTGAAACACAAGAAAATGGAACGCTTTATCGAAAAGCTCCCCAATGAATTTACCAGAGTTGAAGCCAACGACATTGGGAAGAAGATCAATATTTCTACTGCCACCGTTAGCCGTTATCTCGTTCAAGGCCCCTTTGAAAGACTCGGTTATAACAAATACAAAAAGTTACATCCTATCAACGAAGAACCTATGAGCAACTGATAAAGTGATAAGGTGACAAAGTCACCCGTTCACAAGTTGCTCAGATTATCAAATTATCAGTTTATCACCCCTTAATTATTAATAAAATGAACCAAAAAGAACAAGCCAAAGAACTTAGCCGCCAAAGCTACTCGATTCGTGAAATCGCTGAGAAAATTGACGCCAGCAAGAGCACCGTTGCACGGTGGCTGCAGGAATCGTCTCAAAATCAAACTGTTTCGGTCCAACCTGACCCTAGCATCGAGTTGGAGTTGAAACGTATGCAACTCAATCATGAGCTTGAGCTGCGAAAACTCGCTCAGCAGGAACGCGAACAAGAATACCGCAGGCGGGACATAGAAAGGCAATATGCCCAGAAGCAGGATCATGAAGAAGTTCTCGATGTAGAACTGCGCAAGATTCTTTTGCCCATTTACAAGTGGGCCACCAATCAATTAGAGCTAATTCAAGAACATAATGGTGGAGGAATCCCGTGTACCGAGGACGGTATGACTGACATGTCCTGTCGCCTCGAGCTGTTCCATGAGGCACTGTCCGACTATGTCCACATTCGAAAATTGGACGACTGGGACGATGTCCTGGACACCTTGAAATCCCTCAATTCTAAGGTAAGTAGCTGGATGAATCAATTCATGAAAGCCGAAGACGCCGCGCGTGAAGTATTTGAGTACCAAAAGCGCAGGAAGGTTCGAAACAAGGCCACCAAACCCAAAGAAGATCCAAATTCTTCTTCGAAAAAGAAGAAAAAGCAAAATCACGAAAAGGATGAGGAATTTGTTTTCCAAGCCGAAATCGAATGCCATTGGGGCAATAGCCGGTCGGATTTGAAGTTCTTGGTGGAGCGGTTGCGGTGATAAAGTGAGATCGTGGCTACAACCCACAGATTTCACTCAAGAAAACCCGCTTGCCAATGGGATTTCTTATTTTTAGTATACCAAATAACAGCCAGGACCATCACCAAAGACTGGATTGAGTATATCCCGAAATTTCATCAGACCTTCCTTCCTATACTCAAAGTATTGGCATCGAGAGAACAAATGCATTATCGTGAATTGGTTAGCCAGGTGATTTCCATTTCATTTGGCGACTTACCAGCCGAATCTCTGAAACTCAAGACGAAATCAGGGACCAATGTACTTGCAGATAGAATTGGATGGGGAAAACCCTACCTCAAGCAAGCAAAAATGATTAAGTATCCTGTGCGAGGGCAAGTAAAAATTACTTCAAAAGGGCTTGAAATTCTCAATCAAGTAGATTTAACACTGAAAGAGCTTTCAAATGATCCGGATTATTTAGCCTGTCAAGATTCTAAAAGCGAGAAACGAAGCACTAAATCCATGAAGCAACGAAGAATCAATCACATGATCTACCAAACCAAAAAAAAACTTACCTTACTCCTTAGTTGAAAGTCCAACTTGTTTGAAGACATACAGATACTAATTAAGGTTAGCCTTCAAACCGAAATGAGTGGCACCATCAGACGAAAAAATGTTCATACAATGAAACGACTAAAATCCCTACTCAGTTTATTAGCAATATTGGTATCCATTCAATCATTAAAAGCACAAAACATATTCATTGGTTACACAGCGCGTAGCAGGTATTTACCCAGTTTGGATCACACGGTAAATTTTGGACTTTACATTAATGATCGAGTTCAAGTTGGCGCTACTTACATACAGTTACATGAAAATTGGAAAGGCCGAATTGAATATTTACAACCCGATGTGTATGGAGGATATGCAGCATATAGAATCCTCGATAAAAAAGTTTATTCGAACATCAAGTTCGGCGTATTACGGTATAAACAGGGTATCCCAAATTACGTTGTCCAACACCATACCATGACCTACTATAATATAGATATAGGATACCAGATTAACGACCATATATCCATAGGACCTGGCTTGACATTTTATGGGGATTGGGACCCTGCAGATCATTGGAGTACAATTTATTTTGCTCACTCTTTTGATTTAATCAGTTTAGAACTAAAATTTTAATTAACGATGATATTAGAGACAAAATACGCCAGTGGAAAAAACACCGTCAGATACAAGAAAAATTCCGGGTACTCTAATCATAGAGAGCTGTTTGACGATTTAAAGGACTTTCAACAACAACGTGACGATAATAATGACTATAGTCTGCAGGTCGTTTCACCCCCTGCAGGATATAATTTAGTTTTTGAAGACACCTTTTCAGGAAATTCGCTCGACTTAAATAAGTGGAAGATGGGACTCCCTTTTGGATCGTTTTATACAGATCCAGACGAACATGGTTTCTACTTTCCAGAGGATGGAAAATTAGATCCAAATACGAAAGTTGTTTCTGTTAGCGGTGGTAGACTTAATCTAGATTGTACATGGTATCCTAAAACTTATAATGTCGATCACCTTACCGGAATAGACCAAGAAAGAAAACAAGAACTTTTATCTAACTGTAATCCAAATATTGCCCAGGTATATAAAAAGACACAGTACGACGGTTTTACCATAAACTATGGTGGAGGGGCAGTACACTCCACGGATTCTTGGCACTATGGGTGGTTTGAAGCGATTATAAAGTGCCCTGCAAATAAACACATGTGGACTCATCTTGGCTTACATGGCGTAGATTTTGCACCCCCAGAAATTCATATAGTTGACCATAAATCATTGGACAGCGCAACTATAATCCAACCCCTACCCAATATTTTTCATGGTGCTGTTAGCCCTTTCAGCCCTCAATGGGGGACAGAAAAGCTGGGTTGGGTTGCGCCAAATTTGGAATACACTATGCATTTATTTAAGCCGAAGAGGATGAATCTCTTCGCTGGCCCAGATAGGCTTGTTCAATATGTTTGCCACTGGACCCCTTATGGAATTGCCATTTATTACGATTCAATTCTATATCGGTATTACACAGCAGAAGTCTTAAATTCACTTTATAACAATAATCTGAACTTCACAAATGTCTACTTTCAAATTGCCAACGGTGTAACCGATTGTTATAGTGAAGGTAATAATTTTGGTGATGATCACCCTTTCCAAACTGCAAGACTTGAGGTTGATTCGGTTCGAGTCTTTCAACAATAACTAGAGTAAATCTTCAGTATATGGCGTACAACACGAGGAAAGCAACAAAAACTACCATTAGATATCGGAACAATCAAGGGTATCAGAATCATCGGCAATACTTCGATGACTTAAAAAATTTTCAAACATACCGAGAATTGAACAATGATTTGAATCCAAATTTGGTTCAGCCACCTCCTCAGTACAACTTAGTGTTTAAGGATGAATTCACAGGTGGACAGTTGGACAGGAATGAATGGGGCACAGGTGTTAGATGGGGTACTTTTCATAAGGAGCCAAGTAATCACGGTTTTTATTTTCCAATTGACGGT
>OMJU01000004.1 GCA_900299425.1 Candidatus Rokuibacteriota bacterium | reverse complement strand
GGGATGTTAGATCTGGCAGAAATGCAGATAATGTCCGGATTAGAGTTTACCTTAGCGGGGTCCAATCAATATCGTTTACTTTGTCTGGAAGCCGCCTCTTTGTACACGGACTTAGGTCGGGAAAAAGATGCGGAATTATGGTTTGATAAAGCAGGTCAATGAAACAGGTGAAATTTTTTAGGGCATGTCTTTTGGCCTTGGTTATATTGGCCCAAGGCTGTCGCTCTGTGACTGAATTGAGCAGCGTAACACCTAACCCTAAATGGTCGGCGGCGCAAGTGGTCAAAGCGCATAAGCAAACCCAGCCTGAATTCAAGTATTTAGCAGCCCGGGCTCAATTAGTTTATAAAACCGAGACACAAGAACAAAAGATCAGTGTTGCACTGCGCATGAAACGCGGGGACACTATTTGGATGAAAGCTACAGTTTTTGGCGTAACCCTTGCCAAGGCCATCATCACTAAAGATGAGGTTTCTTACTACGAAATGCTCAATAAAACCTATTATCAGGGTCCATTAAATGAAATTTCTCGTTGGCTCGGATTTTCGGTGACCATGGAGCAGTTGCAAAATATTCTTCTGGGCCAATCGGTTTTAAACATGGGGCGCAACACCCCTCAACACATCAATAGCGATAGCTATATTTTAGGACCCATTGATACGGGCATAGGGTGGAATTTGACGAATTCAGTGCGCCCGGATAATTTCAGGCTAAAAAATGCAGAATTAGCGGCTACAGGAATCGTGCCGACCACAGCCTCCTTGAGTTATGGAAGTTATAACCAAGTGGCACAGCAATATTTCCCCGAGCAACTCAATTTGTCGGTCAATACGCCTAAGTCAGCAACCCAAATTAAACTTAGCTTTAAACAATTTGATTTGTTAGAACGGCTTAATTTTGGGTATTCAATCCCAGATGGATTTAAACAGATTGTCCCGTGAACCTAATGAATTTAAAACATTGGACAATATGTTTTATAGCTCTTTTTATAGGGCTTGAGGCTTCTGCGCAAAATGATCGCCAAAAGGTTTTGGAGCAGCAACGCCTAGAGATTTTAAGGGAAATAGAATCCATTAACGAGTTGCTTTTTGGCACAAAGGATCAAAAAAGCTCCTTGCTCACCAAAGTCCAAAGCCTCGATCAAAAGATACAATCTAGGGAGCGCCTGATTCGTCTGACGAATCAACAAGCCAATTACCTCACTCGGGAGATCAATAAAAATATAAACACCTTAGATCAGCTGCAGCAGGAGCTCAAGAAACTCAAAGAGGATTATGCAGCCATGATTGTGCAATCATACAAGAGCCGATCTGAGCAGAGCCGGTTGATGTTTATATTGTCTTCAGAGAACTTTTTACAGGCCTACAAAAGATTGCAATACATGAAGCAATACAGTCAATTTAGACGGGAACAAGGTCTTGAAATTGAGCAGCGCAAACAGGAGTTACGGGCGCTAAATGAATTGTTATTGCGGCAAAAATCTGAAAAAGAACAGCTCGTAATAGAGAGCCGCGCGGCCAAGGCAAAACTAGATCAGGAGCGCAAGGACCAAGAGGTACTTTTGGCCGAACTCAAAAAGGATGAGCGTACCTACACTGCGCAAATCAAGGAGCGCCAAAAAGAAGCGACACGGATTGAGCGCGAAATAGACCGATTGATTAAAGAAGCTATTGCTGCCGCGAACAAGGCCTCCGGTAGCGTGACTAAATCAGCGAGCTTTGAACTTACCCCCGAAGCTGAAGCCTTGGCCGCGGATTTTAAAAACAACAAAGGGCGGCTTATTTGGCCAGTGGCTAAAGGCCGGGTCATAACCCCTTTTGGAAAGAGAAAACACCCGCAGTTTCCAAACGTAACCCAGGACCACAACGGGGTAGAAATTATCACTGAAAAAAGAGCGGATGCTCGTGCTGTTTTTGCTGGAGAGGTCTTACAGATTCAGCAACTCAAAGGGGCAAATAAGGCCGTTTATGTGCGCCACGGCAACTATATCACCATTTATAATAATCTTGTGGAGGTCAAGGTTAAAAAAGGACAAAGAGTCTACGCAAAACAACCGCTGGGCACGGTATTTACACATCCGACAACAGGACAAACGTTACTTAAGTTTTTTGTTTATCAGAACACGCAAAAACTGAACCCAGCGGATTGGATTTATAAAATGTAGCCTAAAGCCCTATTTTTTGGTTTTTCGTGGAATACATAGCCTCGAGGGCCATAAATGCCTTAGAAATGAACTTAGCCACTGTTACACAAGCCTTTCAGGCTTGATCGAACCGCTAAGGCTTGATCAAGTTAATGAAGAGTTCTCGACCAGCGCGTTGAGGGATAGAATTATAGGCCAGATCAAAAATGTCAATGGCAAAATAAGGGCGAAAGTATTCTAAGTACTCTTGTTTACTGCCTCCAAAAGGCGGAACGTCTTTGTTTAGAGGGGCATCAAAGAGCAGACCTACCAACCGCCCTTTGGGCTTTAATAGTTCGGACATATGAGCGGCATAGTCCCGTCTGAGG
>OMJU01000003.1 GCA_900299425.1 Candidatus Rokuibacteriota bacterium | reverse complement strand
GATGCGCTAGAGGTTTTTGTATACTTGGACAATGAGGAGCGTCCAATTGCCACGAGTGAAGAACCTTTTTTGACTTTGAATACCTTTGGGTATTTGCGTTGTTGTGATGTCAACAAGCATGGTGCGTTCTTGGATTGGGGTCTAGTGAAACAGCTGTTTGTTCCTTTCAGAGAGCAAGCGCGTCCTATGAAGGTCGGTCATTGGTATGTGGTTTATCTCTATCTCGATCAACAGACAAATCGCTTAGTGGGTTCGAGTAAAACCAATCGGTTTTTGACTCAAGAGGGGATGACCCTAAAAAAATTCGATGCCTGTGAAATTCTGGTGACGCATCTTACCGAAAAAGGGGCAAATGTAATTATAGACCAAAAACATCAAGGCCTAATTTATATCGATGATATCTTTGAAGATATTCGCTCAGGTGACCGATTGACTGCCTATGTCAAGAAGGTTAGAGATGATGGTAAGGTGGATGTGGTGCTGCAACCTATGGGTTATAGAAGTATTGAGCCCAATGCGGCATATATCTTAGAGGAGCTTGAAGCGGCAGGAGGTTTTTTGCCTTTGAATGACGCATCATCCCCAGAGTTTATCCGTCAAGAATTAGGCATGAGTAAAAAATTATTTAAAAAGGCAATCGGTGCCCTTTACAAGGATAAGAAGATCATGATTAGTCCTGATGGCATTAGTTTACTCGATGAAAATTAAGCTTTTAGGCCTATTTATATATTTTGGAATACATTTATAAAAAATTGAGTTATGAGTCATCCAAATTGGAACACTGTCAAAGAATTTCAGGACATCACCTATAAGAAATGTGACGGAGTAGCCCGTATTGCATTCAATCGTCCTGAAGTGCGCAATGCGTTCAGGCCCCAAACCACAAGCGAATTGCTCGAGGCATTTCACGATGCCCAAGAAGACACACAGATAGGCGTTGTTTTGCTCTCTGCAGAGGGTCCTTCCCCAAAAGATGGTGTGTACAGTTTTTGCTCAGGAGGAGATCAAAGTGCTCGAGGACATCAAGGTTATGTGGGTACTGACGGCTACCATCGACTGAATATTCTTGAAGTCCAAAGATTGATTCGATTTATGCCTAAGGCGGTTATTGCTGTTGTGCCTGGATGGGCTGTAGGAGGTGGGCACAGTCTTCACGTGACTTGCGATTTGACTTTGGCCAGTGCCGAACACGCTATATTTAAGCAAACCGATGCCGATGTGACCAGTTTTGATGGCGGTTACGGCAGTGCTTATTTAGCCAAGATGGTCGGTCAAAAAAAGGCTAGAGAAATCTTTTTTCTAGGCAGAAATTACTCAGCACAAGAGGCGTATGAGATGGGCATGGTCAATGCCGTAGTTCCTCATGATCAATTAGAACAAACGGCCTTTGAGTGGGCTCAAGAGATCTTGAAAAAATCTCCTATTTCGATTAAGATGCTCAAATTTGCCATGAACCTCACTGACGATGGAATGGTCGGGCAGCAAGTATTTGCGGGTGAAGCCACGCGACTCGCCTATATGACTGATGAAGCCAAAGAAGGTCGAGATGCTTTTTTGGAAAAAAGGCCCCCTAATTTTGATAAAAAGTGGTTGCCTTAATCACCTAAGCTTTTCAGTGGTGGCAACTCAGATTAAACTCGGAAATTGTTTGGGGTTTGCCTCGTGCATGATGGTGTACATGCGCTCGTAAATATCCTCAAAAGAAGGCTTTGAAAAGTAATCTCCGTCGCTCCCGTAGGCTGGACGATGGGCTTTAGCGGCCAATACGCTCGGAGCACTGTCTAAATATTGATAGGCATTTTGTCGCACTAGAACATCGTCCAAAATATAGGCTGAAGCACCACCAGGCACATCTTCGTCTACAATAAGCAGTCGACTGGTTTTGGCGACACTTTTGACTATATCTTGATTAAGGTCTAAGGGGAGCAGTGATTGCAGATCAATTACTTCTGCTGAAATTCCAGTGTTTGCCTCCAGTTTGCGGGCTGCCTCTTCTACAATGCGAAGGGTACTTCCATAAGAAACTACTGTGAGATCGTGCCCTACTTTGAGGGTCTCAACAACACCGATTGGCGTGCAAAATTCTCCCAAGTTCTCGGGAAGTTTTTCTTTAAGACGGTATCCGTTCAGGCTTTCGATAACCAGGGCAGGCTCATCGCTTTTGAGCAAGGTATTATAAAATCCTGCAGCCTGTGTCATATTGCGTGGTACCAAAACAAACATCCCACGAAGCAAGTGTATGAGTCCTCCCATGGGCGAACCACTGTGCCAGATACCTTCTAGTCGATGTCCTCGAGTGCGCACAATTAGGGGTGCTTTTTGTGTCCCGCAGCTTCTGTAGCGGACGGTGGCCAAATCATCACTCATGGTTTGTAAGCAATACAAGACATAATCCAAATATTGAATTTCTGCGATGGGGCGTAAACCGCGCATGGCCAGACCTATCCCTTGACCTAATATGGTCGCCTCTCTAATCCCTGTATCACTGACACGGACTGGTCCGAATTCCTCTTGCATGCCTTCCAGGCCTTGGTTTACATCACCAATTTTTCCACTATCCTCACCAAAAACTAAAACCTCAGGATAATTGCTAAAAATAGCTTTGAAGTTTTCGCGAAGAACCATGCGTCCATCAACCAGCTCCGAATTTTGTGTGTATTGTGGCGCAATTGACTCTATGTTCGTGGCTTTATTCGGGTGTTCGGAATATAGGTGCTCACTATACAAGGGGTTAACTTGACTCAAATAGTGGCTGTGCCATTTTTGCAATGCTGTTTTTTCAGGGCTTTGCTCTTGCCTTAACAACCACTGCAATTGTCGCGATGCCGAAATAACATCTTTTCGCAGTGGTTCTCGATTGTTTTTTAATGCATTAATCAGCCCATTATAAGAGGCAGTATCAGCACTGCGCGTGGCTAGTGGTGTCGCCAAAGTGATTAAAGTGTCTCGCTCTTGAATATGAGGCTGCAAGTAGGTTTGCCAAGCTTTATTCTTACCCTGTCGCACTTTCTTTTTTATCCCAGTCTCTAGGTCAACAAGCTCTTCATCGGTCGCAAAATTTTGCGCAATGATCCATTGTCTCATTTTGAGATTACAATCGTG
>OMJU01000002.1 GCA_900299425.1 Candidatus Rokuibacteriota bacterium | reverse complement strand
TGCGCTCGTGTCAACCTCAGACATTTTTCTTTTGAAGGTACCTCATTTACCCTCGCTCCCCATAAAAAGGACTTGACCCAAAGAAACCTTTGCTTTCGTAGTCATCTCTCGAATAGCCGTCCGGCAAATCATTCTTCTCCTCGAAGACCACTTCGAGGTAGTCCTCGCCAGTCGGCTTATCGGTCTTGATGCCCGATTGAACTATTGAAAAGTACTTCAGCAACTCCGCCGGAAAGACGTACTGTAATGCGCTCGTGTCAACCTCAGACATTTTTCCTTTGAAGGTACCTTAAACTCGGCTGCTCCCCACAAAAAGGACTTGACCCTTCTTCACGCCCGTGAGCTGCTGCGTGCCAAATTTTGCTTATTACTCACAACGGCCAATATTAATAATTTGGCAAATCTCCTTATATACTTCACAATCATTCTGAACCACAATATATCTAACTCCCTCCCAATCAAGACTGTAACAAATCTCACTATGCCGCCATTCATTTTTAGGAAACAACCTTGGGGGAGTTTCTATATAATCGAGCTTATTGCGATCTATTTCCATTTGATGAAATAGTAGCTCAATCATTGACACCAATTGCGCCTTTGAAACAACGATACTGTCTACCACGAAACTTTCACCATTCCGAACTTTATTATACAAAAATATATTTGTGTTATTTTTAGCATCTAGCCCACCATAATATGCGAATTCTTTTTCTAGACCGATGGGATCACGTAGAACGGAAATTCGAAAATTAATATCACATAAAAATTGATCACTGAAAAAAGTATTTTCATTCTGAGAACAAGATAACATGACTGAGATAGTAGTTAATACAATTAGTATATTGATTAATCTATAATACTTCATATTCATAATTATTATATTTTGTAAGTCGTCAGCATAAGTTGGACTGAAGTTACTTAATTTAATTGGACACTCGGACCCGGTCGGGACCGAGTGTCGTAACACTTCAGTCAAATGAAAAAAAACCCAGGCAGGCCAAAGAATTCAGAGGCCATCATCAAAGATGTCAAGCGTGTGACTCGACGTCAATTCAACCCGGAAGAGAAAATTGCCATCGTCCTTGAGGGGCTTAGCGGTGAGCAGTCAATCGCAGAAATATGTCGTCGTGAAGGCATAGCGCATTCGGTGTACTACAGCTGGAGCAAGGCGTTTCTTGAAGCCGGAAAAGCTCGTTTGAGCGGAGACACAAAGCGTGAAGCGGACAGCACAGAGGTCAATGAGATGCGCAATGAAAATGCGGAGTTAAAGGCTGTGGTGGCGGAACTCACCCTACGCAATCGCTTTTTAAAAAAGCTTTCGAAAGGCATGGAATAGACCCGTACGATCGGTATATGCGTTATTCAAAAGAAGAAAAAGAAGAGATCATTCGACTTGTGGAACGATCCGAGATTTCTGTAAACCGGACCATTAAGGAGATAAGCATCAGTAAGGCCACCTTTTACAATTGGTACAACAAGTTCCTTGAAGGAGGTCCAGACGCCCTTGAAGATCAAAAGTCCCGTGTCACTTGGAATATGATTCCAGACGGCTACCGGGCTAAGGTCATCGAAGTGGCTTTAGACCGCACAGACTTCTCTCCGCGTGAGGTAGCCACCTTTATGACCGACAACAGTGGGCACTTCATTTCGGAGAGCTCCGTGTATCGGATTCTAAAGGCTGCCAACTTGATTACCAGTCCTAACCACATATTGATTAAGGCCGGTAACGAGTTTACGAAGAAGACCACACGAATCAATGAAATGTGGCAAACCGACTTCACCTACTTTAAGGTGGTGGGCTGGGGCTGGTACTACCTCTCGAGCATCATGGATGACCTCTCTCGGTACATTGTACATCACGAGCTGTGCTCAAACATGGCCACCCCTGACGTCGAACGAAACGTAGAGGCCGCGTTGAAAAAGACCGGGCTACCCAAAAGCAAACGCCCGAAAATTTTATCTGACAATGGCTCTTGCTACATATCTGACGACATTAAGAAGTTTATGAAGGATAAGGGCATTACTCAAGTGCACGGTGCCCCGAACCACCCACAAACCCAGGGAAAGATTGAGCGGTACCACCGATCAATGAAAAACGTAGTCAAGCTTGAACACTACTACAGCTTTCCGGACCTGAAGAAAGCCATTGATGAGTATATCGAGTACTACAATAACGAACGATACCATGAGTCGCTCGACAACTGTACGCCGGCAAGCGTCTACTTCGGAACCAACCATGAAATCCTTAAAAAACGTCACATCCTAAAGGAGAAATCAATGAAGCAACGAAGAATCAACCATATGATCCACCAGACCCAAAAAAACCGTACCTTACTCCTTAATTAAAAGTCCAACTTGTTTGAAGACGTACAACATGCATGTTACGTTTTTTCCGCAAGGTCTTTTGACCTAAGTTGGAACCGCGATGAAAATCCATTGTTATCCATTGAAATAATGCTTCATGGATTCTACTATATACTATTTACGGCCCGACCCCGTCGCAAAAAATCATAGACGAAAGCGGCGATTTAAAGAAATTTCATCCCGAGCCCCTAGGATTCAGCGAAACAAATTGCATCGCAAAGAAATTTGACCAAATTCTGTAGACGAAAAACGAACAACGCCCGAAAAATGACCGAAAAACGACCGAATTTTTTCTAATAAATGCCAACGGTGAAGTAAAAACGCATGAAAATGATCTAAAACCAACAAAAAACCCCTGAATTCCAACCGAATAGATGTATTTGGACTCATCACAAAAGCCTTTTGCGTAAAAAATTCGGTTACATTTAAAGTAAATGGCCAGATGCTTCTATCACCCCCTAGGCGAGCAAACCGCCTACACCTATGATTTAGCGGGTCGTGTGTTGACGGAGGACCATTCGGACCGTGGTTTAACTACGACGACGTACGACAAGGCCAGCAACGTCATGGAGATCAGCACGCCGGCGACGCAGAGTTTCGGGGGGTCGATCACGATGAACTACGACTTCAACCGCCTAGTGAGTAGGCTGATGCCTAATTCCAGTGGAATGGACCTCTACGACATCCAATACACCTACGGGTATAAAGGAGATGGCCGCAATGGTGCCGGTCGCGTGGTGAAGGTGGAGCAAGGTCAGACGTTTAAGATTGACGACCTGCGCTACGATGAGCTCGGACAATCCGCCGAAGAGGTGGTGAGTATTGACGTTCCCATGCAAGGTGGGCGGATGTTCACTACGCGCAAGTTCTACGATTCCTTTGGGCGCATCCTCCAGGCGGGTTACCCCGATGGCGATAAAGTGGATTACCAGTACAATGCCCTAGGGGAATTGTCGGGCATCAACTCCACCCTGGGTGGGGTGACACAGCCCATTATCACCGCGATCTCCTACAATGGATACGGGCAGATCAGCCTTCTCACCTACGGCAACGGCACGTCGACGACGTATTCCTACGCTAGTGGTAACACCAAGAAGGCGACCACCTTGATGAGCTCGGCCGTAACGGGCAAGGAACAGGGCGGTGTCTCCCCCACGACGCTGTTGAGTCGGCAGTATGCCTACAATAAGCAGGGTATGGTCAGTACCATGGACCGTAGCATAGCCGGTAGCTTGCTGTCACAGTCTTTGGTGGTAAACTACCACGACAGCTATTCCTACGATGCCTTTGGTCGATTGGAGGGGCACCAGCAGCTCAATGGCACCACGCCGCAGTATGACCTTACCATGAGCTACAACAAGGCCGGAGGTATTACCTTCAAAGACTGCAATGGCAACGGTTTTATGAACGCTCAATCCCTTAACTACAACCTTGAGTACGGCTACAGTCCCGCCAAGCCGCACCAGTTGGAGCATATCTGGGATGCCGACAATGCCATTACGACGCAGTTTCAGTACAACACCAGCGGCAGCATCACGCAGATCGACGACCCCAGTCAGGGCATCCCCCAGGAGTTTTATTGGAACGAGGCGCAGCAGCTCACGGGCGTGAAGAACCAACAAGGGGTGCACCACTACATCTACGACCACCAGGGAGAGCGCATCATGAAGTCCTCGCTGATCACTTCGACGGTCTACCTCAACGACCAGGTCATCGATGATGTGAATAACCTAGATCCCTATACCGTCTATGTGAATCCCTTCTATGTGGTCACGGGGTTCATGGGAGGTGACCGCGTGTCAAAGCACTACTACATGAACCAGCAGCGCGTGGCCACGGACATTTCCATTAACTACGACCCCAACGGGAATGGTGGCGCGGAGGCTCGAGAGGCTTCCCCACGGGCAAACGCACAAAACCTAGCGCTTGTGGACCTATCGAAGGTGTTGCGCGCGCTGGACCAACCCGAATTGGATACCACGGCACTAACCTTACCGCGTATTGAATCCGTTTATCCGGAACTCCAGCCATCATCCACCACCAGCACAGCTCTCACCGAGAACATCACCAACCGAATTCTGTTCTGGTACCACCCGGACTACCTGGGCAATGTGGACCTAGTAACCGAAAAAGACGGCTATGCCTACGAATTCTTCGTCTACACCCCCTGGGGAGAAGAAATGCACCAATGGAACGCCAATACGTTCAATTTCAGCTCCCCCTACCGCTTTAACGGCAAAGAACTCGACCCTGAAACCGGACTAGCCTATTACGGCGCCAGGTACTACCAAAATAAAATCGGAGTGTGGTTGAGTGTGGATCCGATGGCACACCTCAGAGAATCCCTTACACCCTACAACTTCGTAAGAAATAATCCTATTCTTAGAATAGACCCTACAGGAGCTCTAGATGGGGATTATTATGATTTGGATGGGAATTGGTTGTATAATGATGGCATTGATGACGGAAAGGTTTATGAAGTAAGTAATCATTTGCCAATTCCATCAGAGTTGGGAGGAGGAGAATATAAGGTTCAATACGTTGGGCAAGTTGAAAACGTAAAAATGACTTTTTCGGGTAGTGCGAATTCAGACAACAATAAACAGGCTGATGGCAAACTTAATGTGATTCAAGTAGTCAGTAATGGTAAAGAATATACAAGGGCTAGTTTTAGTGCCGTAGGTGGGCCATGGGGGGAGGGATCTCCGGAAAATGGTAATTATACAGTTGACAATTTACATGATAGAGGGCCTAACAGTAATTGGTCAAATCCTGGAATGACTGTAGACGGAGTTGGATTTAGTTTAAATCTTAACCCTCAATTTGAAACAGGGCGTTCACTTCTTAGAATACACCCTGATGGAGGAAAGTATTTTGGAACACAAGGATGTATTGGGTTGACTTGTGGTACAAATGGCTTACAAGAGTTTAGAGATTTGATGCAAAGCACTTTATCTAATCAAGGTAATATTCCTTTGAATATAAATATTCTAAACAACCCAAATAACAATGGCTATAGTCGCAAGGTCGAGTCCAATGGAGAATAATTTATTTTACAAACTAATGCTTTTATTTTGCTCATTAACTATTATGAATTGTAATGGTCGGCGAACTAGCTATGTTAATAATGACAAGATTGATTTTAAACTGCAAGATGTAAAGCCTATTAAAGAACCTACATTTTTACCCGATAGTACGGTCAATAATATATTGGTTTTGGGTCGTTCAGAATCAGCTGAAAGTTTTTATCCCTATATTTCTTCCGAGCAGTATATTACCCATTTAAGGGAAAGTCCAGTTATTGGATTTAGTAATAAAGACAATAGTGAGTATTTGCTGCTGTATCAGTATGAAGGTGGAGTAAGAAATAGCTTTGGTTGTTTTGAAATTGGTTATACCAATGATTTACAAAAGAAAGTTACAGATATAGATTATGACAAGTTCAGAACAGAAAGTGGGTTGATGTTGGGCATCACTATTAATGAGTTAAAAAGCATAAAGGGAAGTTCGTATACTCAGGATGGAGATAAAGTTGTTTATCAATTAACAGACTACTCCAACTCTAGCTTTTTAAGAAGACACAATATGCCATCATTTTTTATAGAATGCACTCTGAGAGATGATAGAATTATTAGAATAAAGTATGGGTTTAATTACCCGTAACCACAGTTGTCCAAGTGTATTCCGGCAGTGTCCCGAGCAGGGTATGGTCAGTACCATGGACCGTAGCATAGCCGGTAGCTTGCTGTCACAGTCTT
>OMJU01000001.1 GCA_900299425.1 Candidatus Rokuibacteriota bacterium | reverse complement strand
CTAGGCAGGGCTCTGCAAAAGCTCGTACAGCGGTTCGAATCCGCTCGAGACCTCAAAAACACACCCTGGTGCATGAGCACCAGGGTTTTTTATGCTTAAAAGGCGAAGCTTGCTTAAGCACTGTAGAAGCATAAAAAATACCAGGCAGGCCTGGAGTGTGTTTTTGATCCTAATAATGGTCTCCCTCCGGATATCAAATCCGCTACAATCTTTCAATCAGGCCTTTGGAAAGTGTTATCGCCCAGTTGGTCACCTTCTGGATATCAAATCCGCAACCATGTCTAAAGGTGGCCATTAAAAAAGGGCGTTACCCTCCCTAGTCTCATTGGGTACATGTTGGGTACATATGCACTAGTCCTAATTGAGACCTAAAAATCTATGAAATCATTCAGTAAATTGGGATTACCAACCAAAAACCAAGCTCACTGATGATTTTACTACTTTCCAACCATGGAGATGTGCGATCGCGCTTTTCCAATATTCTCAAAAACAATCATTTTGACATTACTGCGGTAGCCAACCTTCGGGAATGGAGCCAAGGCTTTGGATTGCATTTACCATCTCTAATTATGGTGGATGTGCACGAGATGTTCGATGCCGGTGAGGCTGTGATGGCTGAACTCCAAGCAGAGGAAAGCCTGCAAAATGTGTGTACCGTCATGATTGCGGAACACTGCAGCTTGAACAACCGCATCCAATACCTCCAAAATGGGGCTATTGATTGCATTCCCATGGGCGTAGATGCAATGGAATTGGTACTTAAAATGAAGAACCTTTTGTCCATTTGCCCTCGGAATAAATTTTCCATTCCCATGGAGCAAACGGAAAAAGAACGCATCATTTCGACCATACAGAAACGCATGAAGGAAAACCTCAATGTGGAAATGTTGGCGAAAGAAATGTTTATGAGCCGCTCCTCTTTGCAACGTGCCTGCTTGCGTCACTTCCAGTTAGGACCTAAAGAAATTATCACGTCCTACAAGATTCAACATGCCGTACGCATGATTGAATTCGGATCAAATAATGTCGCATCCCTTGCCTATTCGGTGGGTTACACGAATGTGAACAACTTCATTGCCGCCTTTAAGCGCATGATGGCGACCACGCCTAAAGAGTATATGAAGCGTCGTCACGCTGAAAATCAAAGTATTCCCACTGAAATGCCCCTCTTAGTGGCTTAAGACCTAGTGTTAGGGCTGTACCTTTGTGGGAGAATTAAGTTTTTTCCCATGGCACAACCCCAAATGGCAACCGTCTTAGCTTCTTTTGGTATTCAAGCACAGAACGCTGGCACCTGGATAGGCCGGCGTTCCTTGCTTTCAGACCAATGGATTTCGTCCTCATCTCCTGTAGATGGTGTTCATATTGCACAAGTTTCTGAAACAACTACGGCTCAATACCACGAAGTAATTGAAGCAGCCCAAGCTGCACAAAAGGTATGGCGCGACGTTCCCGCTCCAAAACGCGGCGAAGCTGTCCGCATTTTTGGTAATAAACTCCGCGAGCAAAAAGAAGCACTTGGTATGTTGGTTTCCTATGAAATGGGAAAATCCTACCAAGAAGGACTTGGAGAAGTCCAGGAGATGATTGACATCTGTGACTTCGCCGTTGGTTTGTCCCGTCAGCTTACCGGTTTGACCATTAAAAGCGAACGTCCTGATCACTTCATGATGGAACAGTGGCATCCTGCGGGTTTGATTGGAATTATTTCCGCCTTCAATTTCCCTGTAGCTGTTTGGGCTTGGAATTCAACCCTGGCATGGATTTGCGGTGATGCATGTGTGTGGAAAGCCTCTGAAAAAGTACCCTTGTGCGCTTTAGCTTGTCAGCACATTTGGAACGAAGTTTCAGCTGAACTCCAGCTTCCAGAAGGGCTCTCTACGATCGTAACTGGAGGACGCGAAATTGGCGTTCTCATGTCAGAAGATGGCCGTATTCCTGTAGTATCCGCCACTGGATCTATCCGAATGGGTAAAGATGTGGGTGCACGCGTTGGAGCACGTTTGGGCCGTTCTATTTTGGAGCTAGGTGGAAATAATGCCATGATCATCACAGAAACCGCTGATTTGAAAATGACGGTCACAGCTGCCGTATTTGGTGCCGTGGGTACTGCAGGACAGCGATGCACATCTACGCGCCGTCTCATCATCCATGAGAGCATTTACGACCGTGTTTGTGATGCGATTTCAGGCGCATATCAACAGATTAAAATTGGCAGTCCTTTAGATCCCAGTAACCATATGGGTCCATTGATTGATACAGCGGCGGTTAAGATGTACCTCGATGCGCTGGATGCTGTGGAAACGTCCGGCGGACGCTTCCTCGTGAAAGGCGGAAAATTAGAGGGCTTCGAGAGTGGATGCTATGTGAGTCCTTCGATTGCAGAAGTGGAAAACCATTGGTCCATTGTCCAGCATGAAACATTTGCCCCTCTTTTGTATGTCATGAAATACACCACGCTAGAGGAGGCTATTGCATTACAGAATGGAGTTCCACAAGGATTGTCTTCGGCGATCATGACCGGTTCTATGCAGGAAGCGAATCGCTTCGTTAGTGCTAGTGGTTCTGATTGCGGAATCGCGAATGCGAATATTGGTACCAGCGGAGCGGAAATTGGCGGTGCATTCGGCGGTGAAAAGGAAACCGGAGGAGGCCGTGAAAGTGGATCAGACTCCTGGAAAGCCTACATGCGTCGTCAAACAAATACCTTGAACTACGGAAGTACCCTTCCCTTAGCTCAAGGCATTGAATTCAACATATAATCATTACTTTTTTTATATAAAAAGAAGATCTTAATAGTAGTAGTCGGTTGAAAGGTGGTAAAAGAAGGTATACGTGAATTTGGATTTATCAGTTATCCTTGGTTATGAACAGGATATGGACAATCTAGATTCTTGTAAATGTTTGATTTCATTGACTATAGTCCTTTTTCTGGTGTAAGTGTTTGCAATTATCTAGCCGAATGAAAGTGGATAACTTCGTTAAATGAAAACCGTGAATAAGTCCTTCAGGTAGGTTTAAAAAATGACCGTAATGGTGAATAACCATCTAAGACCTAATGATTAAAATGAACAGGATCTAAACAGAATACCCACGTTATGAACAAGATTTCAACTATCTCTATTGGGAATGATCACGCAGGTCCTGCTTTAAAGAATAAAGTGATTGAACTGCTTGAAAATGAAGGAATTAAAGTAATAAATCACGGATGTAATTCCAACGAAAGTGTGGACTATCCTGATTTTGCGCATGCGGTAGCACGCGATGTAGAATCAGGTACGGCGGATCGAGGAATTGTGATTTGTGGAAGCGGCAACGGAATTAATATGGCCGTCAATAAGCATGCAGCTATTCGTTCTGCACTCTGTTGGAAGGCGGAAATTGCTGCGTTAGCTGTTCAGCATAATGATGCTAATGTCATCGCACTACCCGCTCGTTTTATTGATGAGGAAGAAGCCCTGGCATGTGTCCGCGCATTTATCACGGAAACGTTTGAAGGTGGGCGCCATCAAAATCGTGTGGACAAAATCAATAAGTGCTGTTAAACTGTGGTGACAACCTCCTCTTCGGTGCCTTTACCCCTAAACTTTCCGAATTACAATTTGACGGAATGGTTGAGGGAAGTAGCGGTATTGGAGAGGAAAACATTAGGTCATCTTTCCATACAATGGCAGTCAGATGAGGAATTACTGGAGGTGAATCGACAGTTTTTGGACCATGATTATTACACTGATATCATCACATTTAATCGGAATAGAGGAACTCGAGTTCAGGGGGATTTGGCGATTAGCATAGACCGAATAGAGGATCATGCCCAGAGTCAAGGTATATCCGTTCGGGACGAAATGTTGCGCGTAGTGGTGCATGGACTGTTGCATTTATGTGGCTACGAGGATCACAGCGAAGAAGAAAAATCTCACATGCGTTCTTTAGAAACGAGCTACATGCAATTAGCTTCAACCTATGGCCTTTAAGAAAATGTTTCACGTGGAACAATGAAGTACGATGTAATTGTAGTTGGTGCCGGCCACGCTGGATGTGAAGCGGCAAGTGCTGCGGCTCGAATGGGATCCAAAACTTTATTGGTGACCATGAATATGCAGACTATAGGACAAATGAGTTGTAATCCCGCCATGGGAGGCGTAGCTAAAGGTCAAATCGTTCGTGAGATTGATGCGCTGGGCGGATTTAGCGGAATCATCAGTGATGAAACAGCCATACAATTTCGCATGCTTAATCGCTCCAAAGGGCCAGCTATGTGGAGTCCGCGGGTTCAATCGGACCGTTGGCGTTTTGCCGAGAAATGGCGTTTGACGCTTGAACAGATCGAGAATCTAGAATTTATCCAGAGTACGGTAGATGCGGTTACAACGGATACTTCCGGTATAACGGGGATTGTTTTGCAAAATGGTGTTCAAGTCGCTGGGAATTCTGTAGTTCTGACGAGCGGGACGTTTTTAAATGGCATTATGCACATTGGAGAGCGTCAAATAACGGGTGGACGTTCTAGTGAAGGTTCCGCAAAGGGTATTACGGCCTGCTTGAATGCACTAGGCTTTGAATCGGGCCGAATGAAAACCGGCACCCCACCCCGCCTAGATGGTCGTTCTCTAGACTATAGCAAATTCGAAGAACAAAAAGGCGATGATCAACCTGGGAAGTTCAGCTTTACGGATACGAAGGCACTTACTAAACAGCGCTCTTGTTGGATTAGCCATACTTCAGAAGAAGTCCACGACACCTTGCGGGCGAGCTTTGATCGAAGTCCACTTTTTAATGGAGCCATTCAGTCTTCAGGTCCCCGGTATTGCCCAAGTATTGAGGATAAAATCAACCGCTTCGCAGGCAAGACGAGCCATCAAATGTTTATCGAACCCGAAGGCTGGGAAACCGTGGAAGTATACATTAATGGCTTTAGTACCTCACTTCCAGAAGAGGTCCAGCACGAAGCTCTTCGAAAAGTTCCGGGTTTTGAAAATGCCCGCTTTTTCCGTCCAGGTTATGCGGTTGAATATGACTACTTCCCCCCTACACAGCTGAAGCATAATTTGGAGACAAAGTTGGTGCCGCGCTTATTCTTTGCCGGCCAAATCAACGGCACGACGGGTTATGAGGAGGCAGCGTGTCAAGGTTTGATGGCAGGAATAAATGCCCACCTGAGCGTGCGAGGTGAGGATGCATTTTTATTAGATCGCAGCCAGGCGTATATGGGGGTTTTGATTGATGATCTTATCACCAAGGGCACGGAAGAACCCTACCGAATGTTCACTAGCCGGGCAGAATTCCGTTTGACACTTCGTCAAGACAATGCCGACCGTCGCCTCACGGAGTTGGGTCGTTCATTCGGTTTGATCGATGATACCCAATGGGAGCGTTTCAGCAAAAAAATGGAGTCTTTTCGGGAAGCCGACGCATGGTTGAGCGAACAAAGTGTCGAACCTGATGCGGCTAATAGCTACTTAGAATCAATGGGCACAGCAGCACTCAAGCAGCGAGGCCCATTAGATACTTTAGTTGCTCGCCCTCAGCTTAGCCTTTCTGGAATTTTAGAGAATCTAGGACATGACGTTCCCGATTTCCCGGAGGAAGTTTGGGAACAAGTGGAAATCGGCCGAAAATATTCCGGTTATATTGAGAAGGAAATGGAGCAAGTGGAGAAACTTAAACGTTTAGAGAACCTAAAGATCCCGGCTACTTTTAACTTCGAAAAAATTACCGCACTAAGCATGGAAAGCCGTCAGAAGTTGGGAAAAATTAGGCCTGAGACCTTAGGTCAGGCTAGCCGAATATCAGGCGTGTCTCCAGCAGACGTTCAGATACTCATGGTCCACTTGGGCCGATAGTTTGTTTCACGTGGAACATTTAGACTCCATTCTCGCGTGCCCCATTTGTGGATCGGAAGAAGTTGCTCATGCACAGGAAGTGAAAGACCACATGGTCAGCCATGAGGTATTTACCATTGTCGGATGTTCTTCTTGCGGAATGAAGCGCACGAGTCCTCGCCCATCAGCTGAGCATATCGGACGCTATTACGAGTCGGACGCGTACAAAAGTCACAACGATTCCTCGGGAGGACTTTTTGATGCGGTT